>JAISRD010000104.1 GCA_031273835.1 Treponema sp.
CTGATACGGATGGCGGATCGCTCGGGCATTGATATTCCCCCCGATTTGGATCGTGTCTTTATCGTACAGGAATTATTGGAAAGCTCAGGCGGGGACTACCGGGAAGCGTCCCCCCTGCCGGGAACGGAAGCTCCCGAAATCTCTCCTGTGAAACAGTATAACAGTACCTGCGTTGAGGTGTTGATCCGCGATCCCCTGTGGGTATTTGTATTCTGGGATATCAACAGCCACGACCGGGAACGCTTTGAAGGGGACCCGGATTTTAACGGTTATTGCCTGCGGGTGCTGTCCCCGGAACTGCCGGTAAACAGCGCCGACTGTACCTTTTCCGTCAGGGTGGGGCTTAACGATACCTCCTGGTACCTGGGCTTTCCCTCCGCGGGAGGCGGGCACAGGGTGGAACTCTGCGTTCTTGCGGAAGAACGGATCGTCCTCGCCGTTTCCCGTCCTTTTACCCTTCCCGCCCTTCTTGACAGGCCCGGCGGAGGAAGGGAAATCGAGCGTCCCCTGATAACCCTTTCAGGGAGGGATGCTTTTCCCGTGCTTCGTAATACGGAAAGGCAGTCCCGGCTCCGTTCCTATGAAACATAAAAAGATCCTTACCATAGTCCTTAACGGCCATCATCCCTTTCCAAGTCCGGGGAGCTCCGCCGGAGGCCGGACCCCTTCCGGTATAGTTCCGGAGGAGGCCTGTTTTTTCCGGGCCCTTTCGGAAACTTATCTGCCCCTTATTGAGATGCTCAGCCGCCTGGAAAACCACAGCGTCCCCTTCCGCCTGGGGCTGGTTTTTTCCCCCCTCCTCTGCGGCATGCTGCGGAACGAGGGCCTGCTCTGCCGTTACCTGGCTTATCTGGATAAAAAAATCGAATTTGGAAAGCAGGAAACGGAGCGGAGGACCGAAAAGCCCGAGCGGGATTTGGCCAGGTACTATTACGAGGCCGACGTGGAGCGGCGCATACTGTTTACCGAGGTCTGTGAAATGGATATCCTCGGGGTCCTTAACCGGCTGCAAAAACGGGGCCGGCTGGAAATTCTTTCCACCGCGGCAAGCTACGCCTTTCTGCCGGTTTATACCCCGATCCCCGCCCTGATCCACGCGCAGATCGAGACGGCCCTTCTTTCCCACCGGAGGATCTTCGGCAAAGCCCCCCGGGGCTTTTGGCTCCCCGAATTCGGCTGGACCGGGGAACTGGAGGAATACCTCCGTTCCTATGGTTTTTCCTACACCATGGTCAGCCCCCACGGCCTTGTCCTTGGCAAGCCCCAGGCAGAACGGGGAAGCTTCTGCGGGGTAAAATCCCTCCGGGGGCTCTGTTTCCTGGGAAGGGACCATTACGCTGAAGAGGACCTTACCTCCCTGCGCGGCCAGGGCGCCCCGGTATACCGGGACAGCTTTTCCGACATTGGTTTTGAACTCCCCCTGGGGGATCTGGAACCCTTTGTCTGCGCCGGGGGAAAGCGCTGTCCCACGGGTTACCATTACAGGAACCGCCGGAACCTCTTTTACGACCCCGAAGAGGCCCGGAACAGGGCCGCCGAAGGGGCCCGGCTCTTTCTCGCCCGCAGGGTCTCCCGGCTTGAGGAAGCGGGGCGGTATATGGAGGGCGATGTTCTATGCCTCTGTGCCTTCGATGCCGACCGCTTCGGCCTGGCCTGGTATGAGGGGATGATCTTCCTCGAAGAACTCCTTCGCTCGGCGGCGGCCTCGGGGGATCTGGAACTTTTAAGTCCCCAGGATTATCTTGACAGTCAGGACCCCGGGGGATTTCAGACCGTCCTGCCCGAATTTTCTTCCTGGGAGGAGGGGGGCTACGCGGAAACCTGGCTCGACGCGTCCAACGACTGGATATACCGCCATATATTCCGGGCGGCCCGGCGTATGGTAGAGGTAAGCGGCCGCTTCCCCAACGATACGGGTCTAAAGGAACGGGCCCTTAATCAGGCCGCCCGGGAACTGCTCCTCGCCATGGGTTCGGACTGGCCTAAAATGCTCCGCCGGGGTATCAACTCCGAATACGCCGGAAACCAAATCGAAGAGGCCCTGAAGAATTTTACGGACATCTACGAAACCCTGGGCAGTAATTATATCAGCACCGAATGGTTTACCGCCCTTGAAAAGCGGCACCCCGTTTTCCCCTTCATCAACTACCGGGTATTCGCCAAGAAAAAGTAGCTTCCTGCCGGGAATATTTAACCACGGAGAAAACGGACTAAAGCGGGAATTTTAACCACAACGTAACACGACGTAAGAAAAAAAGCCAGGAAATGAAGAACTTCGTGGAACGTTGTTTTTTCTGCCGGATCTTTTTCCAATGTATGTATTTCGCTCAATTGCTTTTCCAGAGTCTCCTTTTTTTTCTAATTTTTTTATAATCCTTGACAGATCCTGTTTGTTATAAATATTTTATGGGAAAAACGTCTTTTCGGCGTCCTGGCCTCCATTTCAGTTTCTTTAAGTTTACACTTTCTCCGTCCAAAGGCCGCCCGGTGTACGCTAGAAACTCATCCCGAAACTTGCGCCGAGACCGAAGTGCCGGCTGCCTGAGTCAAAGGCATCGGTAATGTACGCGTCAATCACAAAGTTGAACTTTTCGAATACCGGGATCTGGCTCATGTCAATCCTCAAGCCGGTATTCACGGCGCCCCGGTGATAGGCTTGAAAACTCGCGTCCGAGTTCCCCTGGCTGTAGCCGAAGTTGGAAAAATCCACTATCCAGTGTACAAAACTGTCTAAGTACTGGGGAAGGACGACAAGATCGAAGCCCATGCCGAAATCTATGCTGCTGTCTATATTACCGCCCTCATAAAAGGTCTTTCCCGCCATCAGGGTAGTATCCGCGGGCATTCCGAAAAATTCCGCGGTATAGGTAACGGCCCCGTAAAGCTGCATGGCGAAGTGATCCCCGGATCTGCCGAGATCGCTGTAATGGAGATTCCCCCCCACGGCGATGGCGGCGGCGCTCACCGGCAATTGTACCTTTACCCCCATGAGCAAATCGTCGTCGTTATCATAGGGCTCCCCCGCATAGGCGGCGGCAATTTCCACCCAGTTGAACAGGCTCACATTGGCCTGAAAAAGATCCTCCAGCTTATCGTCCAGAAAATTCATGTGATACCCGGCGTTAAAGCCGGTGGAAACATCCTTCCACCCTATACGGCCCGTGGGCACCACATAGAGCCCGGTAACGCCGTTAAGGCTCATGGCGTTCAAGGACCCGCTTTGAGCCGCCAGGGGCAGGGCGCACAACAGGGCGCAGCCGAAAACAAACAAAAGCGCCAGGGACTTTTTCATTTTTATCCTCCACAAAGCTTAAAAGATTTGGATCCGGCTTAAAAGCGCCGTCATTACAGGGCCATAAGATCTTTGATTTCCTCAAATACCGTTTCCAGATCATTATAACGAAGGACCGCGTAACGATCCATGGGGGTCTCCATATCGTTTACGATAACGATTTTGCCGCCCCCCTGTAAAGTCAGCCGGGGCAGGCCCGCCGCGGGATAAACGGTAAGGCTTGTACCCAGCACCAGCATCAGATCGGAATTCCGCGCTTCCTCCTCCGCCTCGGCAAGGGCCCGGACGGGGAGGCTTTCTCCAAAGAAGGTAATCGCCGGTTTAAGGGCCCCCCCGCATTTGGCGCAGCGGGGTATCACTCCCTCCCTGACGGCGGCGGCGGCTTCGTCAAATTCCATAAAACCCCGGGGGCCTATTTCCCCGGCAAGCACCGCCTCCTCCGCATCGCATGGTTTTTGACAGCGGGGACAGTAATGGGCCTGGGGGGAACCGTGGATCTCAATCACCCTTTTGCTTCCCCCCCTGGTGTGGAGCAGATCGATATTCTGGGTAAGCACCGCCTTGAGTTTTCCCCGTTTTTCAAGTTTCCCCAATACGGTATGCACCACGGAGGGCCTTTTTTCCTCAAGGTCGTAGATAAAATTTTTAACGTGGGAATAGTAGAAAGAAGGATCGGTGAAAAAATAATCCACATCGAAGATCTTCTCCGCGTCCATCTCCTTGTAAAGGCCGTTTTTTCCCCGGAAATCCCGTATCCCCGAAAGGGTGCTTACCCCGGCACCGGTCAGGGCGGTACAGTAATTGGCGTTCTCAATCAACTCGCGGAGGGCTTTGACAGGGGCGTTCATTTCTATCCCTGGGTTTTAAGGGTTTTTAGTTTCGCGAGACAGTTATCCATATAGAAGGCCGAAGCGCCGTCATCGGGAATGATATCCAGCACCTTGCGGAACCCCGTGAGGGCGTCGGCATAATGTTTCTGGTAGTAATCTATCATCCCCTGTTCAAAGTAGCGGTTCGCCTCTATCTTGTGCTTTAAGAGGGAGGGATTGATGCCGTCAAAGATCTCGAAGATTGAGACCGGCTCCACCTTTCCCTTTACCCTGACCTTGGCCACAAAACGGTACTTATAGGAACCGGGGTCCTCAAGCTTCTTAAAGGTTTCCTCGCTGATCGCAAGGGAAACCCTGAAGGCCTTGGTAAGGCTTTCCACGCGGCTCGCGAGGTTTACCGCGTCGGAAATAACCGTATTCTGCATACGGTCCCTGGTACCCACGACTCCCACCATAAGAAGCCCGGTATGGATGCCTATGCCCATGGCCAGGGGGCGGTAGCCGCATTTGGCCCGGTGGGTGTTGTATTCCCGGATTTTTCCCTGGATGGAAATGGCCGCCTTTACCGCCATGTCGGCGCCGTTTATTTGGGGGAAGAGGGCAAGCACCGCGTCGCCTATATACTTATCCACAAAGCCGCCGTTCTTGGAGATTTCGGGGACGACGCGGGAAAAGTAGGAATTGATGAAGGCGAAACTTTCCTCGGGGGTGAGGTTTTCCGAAAGCTCGGTAAACTGGCGGATATCGGAAAAGAAGATCGTCATCTCCTGCTTGATATGATCCCCCAGCTTAAGTTCGGAAATGGATTTCTTTTTGAGGATGGCAAGAAATTCTTTGGGTATAAAAGAGGATACCGCGAGAATTTCCTTTTCCGGCAGAGCGGGGGGCGGCTTTTTTACAGAGGCATCCGACGCGGCAGGGACATCCCCGCCGGAGGGCCCTTCCGCCGCGGGGCGGAAACCCGCTTCCGGTTCACCGGGGTCTTCAAGCACCTCAAGTTCCGTCGTCTTCCCGATCTTTCCGATTTTCTCAACTCCCCCAATTTCCGCGATTCCCTCGTTTTCCCCCGTACTTTTAACCGCCGCCATACTCATCAAGGACGCTTCGGATAAAAAGAGGCGATCCGGCAAAAAAGAGGACATCAGAATAACGAACAGGAACAGGGGGAAGAGCCGCGAAAGATCCCCGGCAGGAATATGGCCCCCGATAAGGATCAGGGCAAGGACCCCTAGAACAAGAAAACCGGCGGAAAGATTTTTTATCATCCCCTATAGTTTAGCGGAATAAGGAAATACCCGCAAGCGTCATTAGCAAGCCTCCGGGGATCATTATTAAATTCTTTCAAGCGGGGGGAATTTTTCCTCCAGGAAGGCAGCGGGGCCGTCTTCGTCATTGGAGGCTATGCGGAAGGTGGCGGCTTCCAGCAGGGGCGGCCTGGCGTTGGCGGGGGCGGCGGAAAAGCCCGCGGCGGCAAACATGGGGAGATCGTTTTCCTCATCCCCGAAAACCAGGGTTTCCCGGGCCTTGATCCCCAGGTGCTTCAACGCATAGGCAAGCCCCACTCCCTTGGAAACCCCGTTGGCAAGGACCTCAAGGTACCTGGCGGAAGAACTGACCACATAGATCGAAGTTCCGCAGCGCCGGTCCAGGGCGGAACGGATCTTCCGCTGATGTTCCTCACCGGTAATAAAGAGGCCCTTGATCAACTGCTTAACCTTTGAAAGACAGCCCCCCAGGTCTCCCGCTATGGCCTGTACCCCCGACATTCTACGGTAATAATCCGATTCCTCGCCGAGCCGGTTCGCCATGAGGACCTCGCCCTCCCCGATGGTACCCGAGGGAAAGTAAACCTGAAAATAGACCCCCAGCTCTTCCGCCAGGGACGCCGCGTAAGCCACCGGCTCCGTATCGATAAAACGGGTAAAGATACTTTTGCCTCCGGGCATTTCCACCACCTCGGCCCCGTTGTAATATACCTGGGGGCCGGCGGCGCCTATGATCTTACGGTACACTTCCCCGGATTCAACGGCCCGGCCTGTGGACAGAATCACCCTGATGCCCCGGTCCATGCAGGACCGCAGGGCCTTAAGGGTGCGGCCGCTCAGCACTTTGTCGGTCCTGAGCAGGGTCCCGTCCAGATCAAAGGCCAGGGCCTTTATATCCGCGGGATTAAAATTATCCGCCATCAGGAAAGACCTCCGAAATGGACGGATATTGCCTCGGCGGCGGCCCGTCCGTCCGCGATAGCCCTGACCACGAGGCTCGCCCCGTTCCGGGAGTCCCCGGCGGCCCAAACCCTGGGATTGCTGGTATGAAAACTCCCCCTGGTCCGTATATTGCCCCGCTCATCCGTCTCAAGTCCCAGATCGGCCACCAATCCCTCCTGAACCACATGGGTAAAACCCATGGCAAGCAGCACCAGATCCGCCTTCAAATCAAATTCCGAACCCGGTATGTTTGTCATAATCCAGCGGCCGTCTTTTTGCGCCCAATCGACCCGGCACACGACCGCCCTTTCCACCCTGCCGTCCGGCCCTGAAAAAGATCTGGTATTGACGGACCAGAACCGGTCCCCCCCTTCCAGATGGGAACTCGATGTTTTAAGCACCTTGGGCCACAGGGGCCAGGGCTCCTCCGCCGGCCTGTGATCGGGAGGCTTGGGGAGTACCTCAAGCTGGCTTATCTTTTTTGCCCCCTGCCGGTTGGCGGTTCCCACACAGTCCGCCCCGGTATCCCCGCCGCCTATAACCAGAACATGCTTGCCGTAGGCCGTAACGCTTTCCCCCGGACTTTCCCCCGCTATGGCCCTGTTCTGCAATGAAAGAAAATCCAGGGCTTGAACGATCCCGGAGAGTTCCCGGCCGGGAATACGGAGCTCCCTCGGCTCCCTGGCCCCTATGGTAAGGAGTATCAAATCGAAGGCACTCTCCAGTTCCCCGGGATCGATGACGCTGCCTGAACCGGCGGGAACGCCGAAACTGCAGAGCCCCCGTCCGACCTGAACACCGGTCTTAAAGACGATTCCCTCCGCTTCCATCAACGAAACCCGGCGGTCTATAAAAGTCTTATCCAGCTTGAAATCCGGAATGCCGTAGCGGAGATACCCCCCCGGTTTACGGTCCCCCTCGTAGACCGTAACGGTAAAGCCCAGCCGGTTAAGGTAATAGGCCGCGGAAAGCCCCGCCGGCCCCGCCCCGACCACGGCGACCTTTTTTCCGTTCCGCCCCACCGGAGGCTTGGGCTGGACGAGGCCCCGCTCAAAGGCGTTTTCTATTACGGCAAGCTCGTTCTGCCTGATGGTAACCGGCTCGTCATTGGCCCCCAGGACGCAGGAAGCTTCGCAGAGGGCGGGACAAACCCGGCCGGTAAATTCCGGAAAGGGATTGGTATCCTCGAGGATCGCCCAGGCCCCCGCCCAGTCGCCCCGGAAAAGCCTGTCCTGCCATTCGGGCATGACATTGGAGACGGGACAGGCCCAATGACAGAAGGGTACGCCGCAGTCCATACAGCGGGAAGCCTGAAGCCGCCTGTCGTCGTCGGAAAGGCGTATCTCCACCTCGCTGTAATCGTTTATGCGCTCCTCCACGGGCCGGTAGCCCGATATTTTACGCTTTACCTTGATAAATCCCCTGGGATCGCCCACTTCCTTTTTACTCCTCCTGAATATTATACACAGAGCCCGCCCCGCGGGCTATCCCCGCGGGAAGTCAAAGGAGGTTTTCCTTTTTCCCTTTTACCTTTTTCCCGGTCCCTGGTATAATGGGCCATGAAGAAATTCCGGTGCGTCATTTTTGATATGGACGGTACCCTGGCCGATACCCTCGATGAACAGGCGGAAACCATCAACAGGGTCTTTGAAACGGAAAAACTCGGACCCATTTCCAGGGAAGGCCTTAGAAAACTCCAGGGGGAAAGTCTGGAATACCAGATAGGCTCGTTTCTTGCCGGAAAAGACAAGGCTAAGACCGAAGAGCTCAGCGTCAAGGTAAGGCGGCTCTACACGGAGGCCCCCCTCCGCCTTGCGGCGCCCTTTCCCCGTATACCGGAACTGCTCCTGGAACTGCGGCGCAGAAAAATCAAAACGGCGGTCCTTTCCAATAAACCCGAAGAGATACTTAACGCGGATTTGGAACGGCTCTTTCCTTTTTTCGCCTTTGAAGCCGTCTGCGGAGTCAGGCCCGGCTTTCCCCTCAAGCCCGATCCCGCCCCGGTATGGGAGGTGCTTACCGAAGCCGACGTAAGCCCCAGGGACGCCATACTGATAGGGGACACGGAGATCGATATACAGGCCGCCCTTAACGCGGACTGCCACGCCGTCGGCGCGGCGTGGGGCTACCGGGACGCGGAAACCCTCAAGGCGGCGGGGGCCCAGCGGGTCGTTTCCGCCCCCATGGAACTGCTGGAACTGGTATGAACCTTTATGAATATTGATGACCCCAGGGTCGGCGAAAACATCGGCGAACTCTCCAGGGTATTGGCGGAAACGGAAGATCCGGAACTGATAGAATCCTTTCTCCGCTGCCTCCTTACCCCGGCGGAAACGGCGGATATCGCCGCCCGCTGGGCCCTGGTAAAGTCCCTTAAGGAGGGGGCTCCCCAGCGGGAAATCGCCAAAAACCTGGGACTTTCGCTGTGCAAAATAACCAGAGGTTCCAGGGAATTGAAAAAAACCCATTCGGCGTTTCAGCGCATGCTTGACGCCTTAGCCAAACTATAACGGGACCGGTTATAATTGATGAGGGAACCCGCCAGCAGCAGTTCCCGTTCCCGGTCGTCCAGATCCGGCGCGGCCAGGGTGAACCCTCCGATTAAGAGGGCCTTCCGCGCCCCGCCGTCTATCCGCAGAATCTCCGCCCTGACACTATTCCTGGCGCCCCTGATCAGATCCCGTACTCCGGGGATGAACAGGTAATCCCCGTTTTGGAAGGGCGGCTCCCCCTCGACGATAAAGGGAATAAGCCCCCAGTTGATAAGGTTGCTCCGGTAGCGCTTGGTGGCGTATTCATTGGCAAAGTTCGCCCCCCCCCCCAATACCCGCTGGCAGCTTGCCGCCTGTTCCCGGGCGCTCCCGTCTCCGGGCTTAACCGCGAAAAGGGCCGAGGCAAACTGTATTTCCCCGCCCCCCTCCGGGAAGGCGCCGGCGGGAAAAATTTCGTCGAGCGCCCTCAGTACCGCCGCCAATTCCGCCGCGGGGCCCCTTTCCGCCGGGCCTTTCCCCGGCTGGTTCTTTCCCGACGGCCCTTTTCCCGCCGCCGCGGATTCAACGGCCGCCCTGCCGCCGTTTTTTAAGAGCGCCGCCGCGGCGGCGGCTTCCTTTGCCCGTCCCACATAGGCGGGGTCCTTCCGGGAAAGGGTAAATTCCGCCAGGGCACGGGGATTGGAACGGTAGGACGAAGTTTCCCCGGAGGGAATGAGCTCGTCCGTGGTGGTTACCGGATCGGTGATGAAGGAAACTATCTTAAGGAGCAGGTTTTCCCCCAGGGCATCCATATCGGGCCAGTCCCCGATATTGGGGCCGTAACGCAGTTCCGCGGAAGCATCGGGCCGGCCTATTCCGTTGTAGACCCGTTTCGCGTAGGGGGCCCTGTCGTAATGGCAGGCCCCCGCGGGGGCCTCGTCAAAGGGGCAGTATTCCGCCGAACTGAGCACGCCCCCGGAACGGGCCGTGGCGGCGATACTCCGGGCGTCCATAAGGGCCACCGAGGCAATCTGCCCCGCTCCGGGTTTGGAACCCTCCCGGTGGGGAAAATTCCGCGTGGTATGGCGTATTGAAAGCCCCTGATGGCAGGGTACATCGCCGGCGCCGAAACAGGGCCCGCAGAAGGCCGTCTTTACCACCGCGCCGGCAGCCACCAGGGCCGCGAGGACGCCGTTTTTCGCCAGTTCCAGGAATACGGGCTGACTGCCGGGATACACCGACAGGGAAAAGTCCGCGCCGTCCGTGGATGCGCCCGGATCGCCTGGGGACCCCAGGATGGCCGCGGCGGCGCTTATATTGCCGAAGCTTCCCCCGGCGCAGCCGGCGATGATTCCCTGATCAATATGGACGGCCCCCTTTTGGCCGATCTTCTTCATCAGCCCCAGATCCGCCCCGGAGGGGGCGTCTTTTTCGATCTGTCTGAATATATCGCCGGCGTTGGCCCTTAGTTCGTCAAGTTCATAGACATTGCTCGGATGAAAGGGCAGGGCTATCATGGGCTTAAGCTTTGCAAGGTCCATCCTGATAAGACCGTCGTAATAGGCCGGCGAAGCGGGCTTCAGTTCCCGGTAATCCCCCGGCCGTCCGTGGAGTTCCAGATAGTCCCGGATAACGCCGTCGGTTTCCCAGATCGAGGACCAGCAGGCCGTTTCGGTGGTCATCACATCAAGGCCCGAACGGAAATCCGCCGTAAGGGAGGCGACGCCGGGGCCGGTAAATTCAAGGACGGCGTTTTTCGCAAAGCCGTCCTTAAAAACCGCCCCCACCAGGGCCAGAGCGGCGTCCATGGGGCCCACCCCGTGCCGGGGCTTCCCCTCCAGGTAGACGGCGATTATACGGGGACAGGCCAGGTCGTAAGTTTGGGAAAGAAGCTGCTTGACCAGTTCGCCCCCCCCCTCCCCCACGGCCAGGGTTCCCAGGGCGCCGTAGCGGGTATGGCTGTCGCTGCCCAGTATCATCTTTCCGCAGCCCGCCCATTCTTCCCGCATATAGGAGTGGATCACCGCCAGATGGGGGGGCACATAGAGGCCGCCGTATCTGCGGGCCGCCGAAAGGCCGAACACATGATCGTCCTCGTTGATCGTTCCGCCCACGGCGCAGAGGGAATTATGGCAGTTGGTTAAAATATACGGCACGGGAAAAGACTCAAGCCCGCTGAGAGCGGCGCTTTGTACGATCCCCACATAGGTTATGTCATGGGAGGCGAGGGCGTCAAAACGCAGGTGGAGCTTTCCGTCCCCGGCTTCGCCGTCCCCGTCCACGCTGTGGGAGTCCAGTATGCCCCGGCTTATGGTACCGGCCCGGGCGGCCCTGAGGGCTTCCTCCCGGCCGGGAAAGCCCCCAAGCAGCCTGTCAAGCAGCCCCCGGTGTTCCTGATCATCCTCGACGATCTCCCTGCCCTCAAAAAGATAGACTCCCCCCCGGTAAACGCTCAGCATCGGCTCTCCCCCGTCCAGTTTACCGCAAAACCGGAGCGAAAATATACCCCGGAGGGAAGGGAAAGAGAAACCACCAGGGGCACGAAGGGAGAAGAATTAACCACGACACTAAAAAAGAGGAGGAAGAGGTGGACCGCAAGGAAGACCGCTTGTGCGGTCAATTAATAAAGAGAAAAAGTAAAAGAAGTTTTTGTGCTACAAAGCCTTTTTTTCTTCAGTCGTGTAACATCGTGGTTATTATTGAAGGGCAGCGGTATATAGCTTTTCCCGGGACTCTGTGTTACCCTTGTGGAAAGGCGATGCGTGTTCCTTTTTTTTCCAATCTGATGTATACCCTGGGGTTTTTTGCCAAGACCCTGAGGGGGGTTCATTACTTTATCGTTAAGGGCCGGGCCTCTTACAAGATACTGATCATGCAGATCCTCTTTACCTTTGTGGAAGCCCTGGGGATAGCGTCCCTCCTGGCCCTGGGGATTGGGGCGGCGGTCAATGTAATCGGCCTTCCCTTCCTGGCCCAGCTGGGGCAGGAACAGATGATCTACCCCCTGCTCATCACCATCATCACCAGGGAACTGGGGCCCCTTTTAACGGCTTTTATCATCATAGCCCGGTCGGCCACGGCCATCGCCACCGAGACGGCGGGTATGGTGATTTCCCACGAGGTAGAGGCGTATATCTCCATCGGGGTGGACCCCATCGCTTACCTGGGGGTGCCCCGTTTTCTGGGGGTTACCATCTCCCTGTTCCTCCTTAACGTCTACTTTTCGATCTTCGGCCTTGCCGGTTCCTTTCTGGTGGTTCGGCTCTTTTCCACCATGCCGGCTTCGGTGTACTTCGGCAATCTGCTTGAACACCTTACCATCCATGATATTGCCATTTCCATAATCAAGAGCATCGTCCTGGGGATGATTATCTCGATTATGGCGGTCATGCAGGGTTTTTCGGTTGAAAGGGCAAGTACGGAAATTCCCGTGGCGGGCCTTAAAGCGGTAAGCCGTTCCTTTGTCTGGTGTATTTTGGCGGACATACTGCTTGCCGCCCTGTACTATACGGCGTTTTAGGGGGACCATGGGTATACTTGAACTTAAAAACATCAGTTTCGCCGTCCAGCGGGAAACGATAGTCCGCGGGGTATCCCTCGAATTTGAGGAGGGAAAAACCACCGCCCTGGTGGGCCCCTCGGGCTGCGGAAAAAGCACCCTCCTCAAGATAAGCGCCGGGCTTCTGCTGCCCAGCGGAGGGGATGTGTACTATAAGGGCAGGAACATCGCCCTTATGAACCGGGCCCAGAATCTTGAATTCCGCCGGGAAAGCGCCTTTGTATTCCAGGATTCGGCCCTTTGGGCAAACCAAAGCCTCTATCAAAGCCTGGAGCTTCCCCTGCTTATCCACTATCCCGATCTTACCAGAAAGGACAGGAAGCGGCGTATCGAGGAGGTAATCGCCGAGGTGGGGTACAACCGGAGCCTTGATATAAGGCCGGCGGCCCTTTCCATGGGGGAACAGAAACTTATCGCCTTTGCCCGGGCGGTGCTGTGCAGGCCGGCCCTGATGTTTCTGGACGAGTGGACCGAATCTCTGGATGATAAAGCGGCGAACCGTCTTTTGTCCCTTGTAAAAGAGCGCAGGCTGGATAATAATACCATTATATTTGTGAGTCACAATCTGGACATTATTAAAAACCTTGCCCAAACGGTGATCCTGCTGGCGGGGGGGAGCGTTCACATGCGGCTGGGTTCGGAACAGCTTGCGGAGGACAGTGAATTGGCGGCCTTGGTGGAAAGGGGAATTGCCGAATGAAATTTACAATCCGTTTTGCCGATCAACTGGTGGGCTTTTTCATTATCGCCGCCCTCCTCTCCATCACGGCCATTATCTTCCTCATGGGAAGCAGGCAGCGCTGGTTTGCCAAGGATATAAGTTTCAAAACCTACGCCGCCTCCGCCGCGGGGCTGAACAACAATATGCCCGTGGTATACAAGGGTTTTACCATAGGGAATGTTAAGACCTTCGATCTGGTGGAAGGCGACAGGGTGGAGGTTGTCTTTAGCATCCAGGAAAAATACAGGGATCGGGTCATGCTGGGTTCCCTGGTGGAAATACAGGTAAGCCCCATCGGGCTGGGAAGCCAGTTTATTTTCCACTCCGGACGGGGGGACAGGCAGCTTACGGCAAACGAGGTGGTGCCCATGGCTTCCTCCCCCGAGGGGAGGGAGCTTATCGAGATGGGCCTGGGTTCCATGCCGGCCCACGACGACAGCATCACCGTACTTATCGCCAGGGTCAATACCCTGCTTGACGAGATAGGCAGGGCCCTTGCCGGGGACGACAGCACTACCCTGGGGCGGACCCTGCTGAACGTGGAAGAAACCACGGCGGATCTTCCCGAAGTGGTCGACGAGAGCATTAAGCCCATGCTGGCGGATCTGCGGATCCTGGTGGCCGCCTTTACGGAAGAACTCTCCAATCCCAACGGCGTACTGAGGCTGGTAAACGAGGATTCCCAGGTCCTGAGCGGGCTTGAGGCTTCCGTGAACTCCCTGGCGGCAAATCTTTCCAATCTGGAAAAAAGTACCGCCGCCCTCCCCAGGGAACTGCCCCAGATCCTTTCCAATCTGCAGACCACCCTCAGTACCGCCCAGGATGTGCTTATAGCCCTGCGGAACAATCCCCTGCTTAAAAACGGCGTTCCCGATCACGCGGAAACGGGAAGCAGCGGGACCAATCCCAGGAATATTGAATTTTAAGGAACGAAAATGAGGGGAATGAACAAAGGGCGCCGCGGAATTCACCACCGGGGTTTTTTTACGGCTTTTCCACCGGTTCTCGTTTTGGCGGCCTCTCTCGTTTTGGCGGCATCCTGTTCCTCCGCCCCCAAGCGTCCGGTGGAAGTTTATGTCCTTCAAACCATGACGGAAAAACAACTGGAATTGGCCAACAGGGAAGCGGACCGGGGCAATTACCGGGGAGCCCTGGAACTGCTGGTCGAAGCCCGGCGTCTGGCGGTTTCCACGGACAGGCCGGTTCTGCGGATCAGGACAAGCCTTTCCCAGGGGAATGTCCTGGCCGCCCTGGGCCGTACCGGGGAAGCGGAGGCCCTCTGGCGGAGCGCCGAGGCGGAGGCCCGTGAGGCGGGCGACGCCGTCCTGGCCGCGGCATGCCGGGTATACCTGGCCCGGAACGCCCTTATCACCGCCGGGGCCGAAGACAAGGCGGCCGCCGCCGGGGAAACCCTGGATCGGGTACAGCGGGAAGCGGAAACCCTTGTCTCCGACAGGCTCCTTTGCGCCCTAGGCTGGACCGTTATAGGGCTGGCGGAAAAAGAACTGGGCCGTTATGCCGAAGCGGAAGGGTCGATACTGAACGCCCTTACCATCCATGAAGAGGACCGTTATCTGGAACAGGCGGCCTACGACTGGTACCTCATCGCGTCAATACGCTCCGTGGCGGGCCTTTACGGGGACGCAATCGCCGCCCTGGACGCGGCCCTTGGTTTTGATCGCCGGGCGGAAAACACCCACGGGCTCGCCATGGACTGGGCGGCCCGGGGGGAGGTGTACCGCAAAATGGGGGATACGGAAAGGGCCGCGGAAGCATGGCGCCGTTCCGCGGAAATACTAAGAACCCTGGATCATGAAGAACAGGCGGCGGCCATGGAAAACCGCGCTGACGAGGCGCAGAGCCCGGGGACCGGCACGGAATACGCCGATTGAGTTAGGGTCCATTTGGAAGCGGCGGAGCGCCGGAAGAAATCCACCGGGCAATCTTATAATCTTCCTGTTTAATATGCTCAACCAGCCAATGGACCATAACCGAGTTAACCTTGTCAAGCAAATCCCGTGAAGAACCTCCCGTCTTAAATTCTTCCGTCAAATTCGAGACGGTTATTTTAAAATCGTCGTGAAGCTGTTTATGCTCCCCGTAGGCGGGGTAGCCGTGATCCCGCATCAGTGCTTCCTCATCGGCAAAATGCCGTTCCGTATAGGATGCCAGAAAATCCAGGGTTTCGCCGAGCATTTCCGTACCGTGGCCGCTTATGCAGGCCGCCGCCAGGGTACCGGTAAGGCGGAAGATCTGCTTATGCTGGGAATCGATCTCCCTATTGCCGGTAAGCAGTTCCGGCGTCCAGCCGTATTTCCACGCTTCCGCATCGTCAGATCCTCCGGCCCCGTCGGCTTTGGTCAAATAGCTGCGGAGTTTTACAAGCACCTCGTCAAAATCCAGCGGTTTACCCACATGATCGTTCATTCCCGCATTGAGGGACTTCTCAACATCCTCCTTGAATACATTGGCGGTCATGGCCACAATGGGTATCTGCTTACGATCCCCCGCCGGGGGATGTTCCGCTTCCCAGGCCCGTATGCGGCGGGTCGCTTCATAACCGTCCATTTCGGGCATCTGTACATCCATAAAGATCATGCCGTATTTACCGGGATCGGAGATGAACATTTGAAGGGCCTCCGCGCCGTTCTCGGCGCAGTCTATGGAAATCCCCGTGGGTTCAAGCAGGGCAAGCACGATCTCGCGGTTAATTTCCACATCCTCCGCCAGGAGTATGGTATACCCGGAAAAATCATCGCCCCCGGATTTTTTTGCCTCCGCGGCCCCGAGAATTTCCGGTACGCCCAGGCAGTTATTGATCAGGTCGGCAATATCGGAAGAAAAGAGGGGCTTGGACAGAAATTTATCAACCCCGGCGTCTTTCGCCGCCGCCTCGAAGTCGCTTAGGGCGGCGGCGGAAATCATGGTAACCACCGACTGGGTCCCCTTGGCGTCGATTTTACCGGAAAGCTCAAGGCCGTTCATGCCGGGCATTTTCCAGTCAATAAAGTAAATATCGTAATCCCCGTTCTGTTCAATCAGCTTCAGGGCTTCTTCGCCGCTCTTCGCCGTATCGCACTCAACGCCGAAATTCTGGGCGATTTCCTTGAAGTAGTTGAGTATCTCCGGTTCGTCGTCCACCGCCATAAGCCGTATATTGTTCCAGTTTACCCCCTGTTTCAGGAGCAGTTTCTGCTCTTTCCCGCTGTACCCCAGCCGGGCCGTAAAGGCAAAGGTGGAGCCGCCGCCCAGCCTTGAGTCTATCCAAATGGTACCGCCCATCATCTCCACAATGCGCTTTGAGATGGCAAGGCCCAGGCCGGTCCCGCCGTATTTCCTTGTGGTGGTATTCTCCGCCTGTTCAAAGGAATTAAAAAGCCGGGCCTGCTGTTCCCCGGATATGCCGATGCCCGTATCGGTAACCTCGATCCGTATAATACAGTTCCCGTCGCTTTGAACCGCCGTTTGGTCCTTTTGCCGCGACGGCGGCGGGTTTTTCAGGGGCTCTTCTTTGACATAGCCGGCATTGAGCCGTATGGTTCCCCCTTCGGGGGTAAATTTAACCGCGTTGGAAAGGAGGTTGGTAATCACCTGGGCAAGGCGCTGATCATCGCCTATCAGGGTGCGGGGTATCTGTTTGTCAATGGAAACATAGAAGGACTGCTTCCGTTCTTCCACCCGGAAATTGATGACATTTACAACCTTCTGCAGCATCTTTTCAAAATTAAAGCTCACAAGCGAAAGTTCCAGTTTATTCGCCTCAATTTTCGACATGTCCAGAATGTCGTTGATCACCCCCAGGAGATGGGTGGAGGCGTCCTCAATTTTCCCGAAGGCATAATTCTTTTTATCTATATCCCCTGCGCCCTTACCGATGGCGGTCATGCCTATAATGGCGTTCATGGGGGTGCGCATTTCATGGCTCATATTGGAAAGGAAATTACCCTTGGCAAGGCTTGCCTGTACCGCCTGTTCCAGCGCCGCTTCACGCTGTTTTTCCATAAGGTCCCTGGCTATGGCGCCGGCGATGGAACTGCTTATCGTACCGACCAGCTGTATGTCGCTGGAACTCCATTCCCTGGTATGCTCGCATTCCTCAACGGTGATCATCCCCCAGTAGGAACCGTTGACATAGACGGGGGCCCAGATAAAGGATTTATTATCCGCCCTGCTTAAAACGGCGTACTTGCCCCCGGCGTCGGTAAATACATCGTTACAGTGAACCGTCGGCACATAACCCTTTACCGGCATATATTTAGGGAAGGTACTGTTAATCAATTCATTAAAGCCGACCTGAACTTCCTTGGGTTTCCAGACATCGGATAAAAACCACTGATAAATGGGACGGCTTTTATCGGTCTTTTCATCGGCCGTCACCACCAGAATTCTCGTAACCTTTAAGAATTCCCCCACCCGCCTCAGGCTTTCGTTGATCAGAGTTTCCATGGGTTCGTTGGAAATAAAACTCTGGGAAATATCCGACATCAGATCCTGCTGCCTTAAGCGGCTGCTGATTATCAGATCCTTGCTGTGCCTTTCTATGGCGTTCGCTATAAGCATGCCCCCGAAACGCAGTATATTAATCATGTCCTCGGGAAAGTCCCGTTCCCTGCGGCAGTCGTCAAAACTTAAAAAACCCCAAAAGCGTTCCTGCAGGAATATGGGAATGACCAGTATGGATTTGATTCCGAAGGGGCTGAGAATTTCCTGTTCCGTCTCCGAAAGGGTTGTTATCGGCCCGCCGACCACCTCCCCTTTTGAAAATTTATTTTCCCATTCGGGAATGCTCTCCATATAGGAATAGCCCTGTTTCGCCTTCAGCGTATCCGCCGCCCGGGCCCCGACCCATTCATGCTCCTGAAAATAAAACAGTTTCCCCTTGACGCTCCGGTTTTTCCAGATATAGAGGCGGTCAACGTCCACGCACCTGGCAAGGGTTTCCATGGCGGG
>JAISRD010000155.1 GCA_031273835.1 Treponema sp.
CAGGCGACGAGGCTCTTAAAATCACGGCCCTCCACCGAAGCGATACCGGTGATCATGTTTACCGCCCTGGGGGAGTCGAAGGATAAATTCTGGGGAGGCCAGGCGGGGGCGGATTCCTATATAGAAAAGTCCCCCGAAAATTTCGCCAGGCTCAGGGATACGATAGAGGACCTTATCCCCCGGAGTTCCCGGATAAATTATGAACTTATACAAAAAGAGGGAAAGCGTGTCGATGATAATTCCCTCATCGAAACGGTCAACAACCTGCTGGACAATAAACTCTTCCAGACCACGGTGATAGGCCTTTTGACGGAACTTTCCGGGAGGCTTTCCTCCCTGGAAGAAACCGCCGGGGGTATCTTTGAACTTTTAACCAAGGTCTGCGAGGCGGAACTCTGCTCGGTGATGATCAAGGACGCCGATAACTCCCTGGTGGTGTACAGCGCCAATAACGGCGGTTTTACCGGGGAGATCGCCGATGATTTTACCGCCCTTACCATCGCCGATTTTAACACCCTGTTTCCCGATTACCGGGTGGTAAGCCGGGAAGAAACAGCCTTTTTCCCCGCCGGGGAAAAGAACAAGGCCCTTGAATCCTACGTTATGATCCCCCTAAAGAATTCCGGGGAAGATTTCGCCACCTTTCACATCGCCTCCTCCGTTAAGGAGTACTTTTCCCGGATCATCCTGGACAACGTCAGGGTGTTCCTCGCCGCGGCGGCGCCGATCCTGGCCAACGCCCTCAGGCTCAGGCAGATGGACATATTGCAGAAAAAGACACGGGCTGCCTTTGCCCGCTATGTTCCGGTGGACGTGATGGACGAGATCATCAGGAAATCCGCCTCCCAGACCAGCCAGAGCGAAACCAGGGTAATAGCCGTACTCTTCTCGGACATCAGAAACTTTACCAAAATATCGGAAAACACCAACGCCCAGGAACTGGTGAATTTCCTCAACGCCTATTTCGCCCTCATGGGAAACGAGATCGTCTCGGAGGGGGGCAATATCGACAAATTCATAGGGGACGCCATCATGGCGATCTTCGGCGCCCCCAAGACCCTTCCCAACGCCGCCTCGGGCGCCATACGGGCGGCCTTAAGGATGGTCAAGGCCCTGCCCAGGGTGGACACCTCGGGGATAAGCCTCCCCGAATCGGGCTTCGGCGCCGGCATAGGGATCAACTACGGCGAATGCGTGGTGGGGAACATCGGCTTCAACGACAAACTTGACTATACGGTCATCGGGGACACGGTGAACCTTGCATCCCGGCTTGAGGGGGTTACCAAGTATTACCGCCATCCCATTATCGTGTCGGAAAATATGTACGAGGCGGCGAAGGACGAGTTTATCTTCCGCCTGGCCGACCATGTCCGCGTCAAGGGAAAGAACCGGGCCGTGGGGCTCTACGCTGTCTACGACGCCTTTTCGGGAGAGGCTGACGAGGAAAGCCCCGCCTCCCTTGTGCTGGACCGGGAACTGCTGGATAAGTACAACAAGGGGCTTAAACTCTACGTCATGCGGGAATGGGAAAGCGCCCGGAGTTATTTTACCGGGGCCCTGTCCCTGGCGGGGCCGGGGGGCGATTATCTTTCATCCCTCTACCTTAAGCGTATCGATGAATACGCGGCCAACCCGCCCCCCTCAGACTGGGACGCTTCCATCACCATGACGGAAAAGTAATTGGGCGGCGCCTTCCGTGGTTTCCGTGCGGTGGTTTGCGGTTTTTTGGATGTACGGGGCGCTAGCGGATAAGGGGGAGGGTAAAGACCTTGCTGTTCCGCAGCTGGTCGTAGCTTTTCCGGCGCGATTCGGGGAGGCTTTCCGGGCCGCTTTCCTTGAAGCCCAGGGCTTCAAACCAGTCCTGGGTTTTGGTGGTGAGGACAAAGACGGCGGAAAGTCCCTCCCGGGAGGCCTTGTTGACGAGAAACCGGACGATGCGGCTCCCCAGGCCCATGTCGGCATAGGCGGCGTCCACCGCCACCGCGGCGATTTCACCCTGGTCCTCCCATTGGTGGAGGGCCCCGCAGGCGTGGGCCTTGCCGTCTATGCCGAAAACATAGTAATCCTTCTTTTTTTCCTGGATATCCTCGGGGGTCCGCCTGATAAGGACATCCTGCCGCATAAGGGGTTCCATGATACGGAGGACGTCGGGGATGTCCCCGGTTTTGAGATTCCGTATGGCTTCGTATTCGTCGGCGTAGACCATGGTCCCCGCCCCCAAATTGGAGAAGAGTTCCCGTAAAACCGCCCCGTCTTCGCGGCCGTCGATAATTTGCACCCGCTCCACCCCGGCCCGGGAGGCCCTCAGGGCGAGCCGCAATTCCTCCGCCTCCGCCTGAGCGGCGTTCAGGTCCAGCACGGATTCCGCTTCCCTGGGGGTAAGCCTGATGATCCTGCCCCCCCGGCCGGTTTCAATTCCCGGGGGAAGCTTGAGGGTTTCGGCGTTAAGGCCCCTGCCCGGGGAGATAATGAAGAGTTTAACCGCCCCCAGGGCGGCGGAGGCCGCCAGGGCAATTTCGCCGCTGGGGACATTGTAGGGTTTCCCCGAGGGGCCCCAGCCTATACAGGGCAGTATGGGGACTATCCCGGAATCCAGCACCTTCCTTAAGGGGATTGTCAGTATCTTTTCCACCCGGCCGGTGTTTTCCATGTCCCTGCCGTCAATAACCCCCAGCCCCCGGGCCCGGACAAAGTTGCCGATCACCGAATCGATACGGCTTTCCGAAAGGCCCGTCATAAAGCGGGTGGCCGCGTGGAAGGCGGCCATTTCCACAAAACCTATGGCTTTGGCGCCGGTAATGCGTATGGGCCCCAGAGAAGGGGAGGGGGCGTATTGGGAGACTATGCCGTACTCGGCAAGTACCGCGTCGACCCATTCCTTGGCGCCGGGGACTATCACGATTTTGAACCCGGTCCGGGCAAGCAGGGCCAGGTCCTTCATCAGGGAAGGAAAAATTGGGTCCTGGGTAATGGGAAAGCCGATCTTGAATACCATGGTGGAACCGGCAAAGCGGCTCTGGTAGTGAAAGGCCTCCCGCACCAGATCCATCCGGGGGGATTCGGTCATGGAGAAGAGTATACCCGAAAGGAAGGGCCCGGTGAAGGGAGGGGGCGCCGTTTTTTCCCTTGCCTTTCCGCCCTGTTTATATGATATTATAGAAAGGAATTTCCCCTGTATAAGGGTGATTTCTCCCTGTTTGTGGTCAAAATTCCCTTGGGCTGGGGTAAAAACAATGGATATTAGCGTAAAAAGGACAAAAACATGCCGGAACAGAGCGTTGTACCTATAGATCAAATTCTGCCGAATAAACTCCCCCTGGTGGCCCTCATGGGCCGTCCCATTTTTCCGGGGATCTTTACCCCCATCATGATAGGGAACCCCGTGGACGTAAAGGTCATCGACGACGCCGTATCCGGGGACGGGCTTATCGGGCTGGTGATGCTTCAAAATGAAACCGAGACCCCCGCCATAGGCGATCTGTACCAGGTGGGGACGGCGGCGAAGATCGTTAAAAAAATAAACCTCCCCGACGGTGGGGTGAATATTTTTATCTCCACCCTCAAGCGTTTCCGTATCAAAAAGGCCCTCCACGCCAGCGCTCCCATCGTGGGGGCCGTGGACTACCTTGAAGACGAGGAAGACGATACCGCCGAGGTAAAGGCCCTTACCAGGGCGCTTATCTCGGAAATGAAGCAGATCTCGGAAAACAACCCCCTCTTTTCCGAGGAGATGCGGCTTAACATGATCAACATCGATCATCCCGGAAAAATCGCCGACTTTATCGCCAGCATCCTCAACATAGACAAGGGGGAACAGCAGAAAATTCTCGAGGTCCTCAATGTACGCAGGCGCATGGAGCAGGTATTGGTTTTTATCAAGAAAGAGCAGGAACTGCTGCGTATCCAAAAGCGTATCCAGAAGGAGATCAACGAAAAGATAGAAAAGTCCCAGCGGGATTATTTTCTTAAGGAAGAACTAAAGGCCATCAAGACCGAACTGGGAATGACCACCGACGCCAAAAGTTCCGAGTATCAGCGCTTTAAGGAAAAAATCGAGGCCTTTAAGTTTGACGGTGAAATCAAGGAAACGGTGGAACAGGAACTGGAAAAGTTCAACCTCATGGACCCCAATTCGGGGGAATTTATCGTAACCAGAAATTACCTTGATACCATCGTGAATCTTCCCTGGAACGATCCGGGTCCTGAAAACTTCGACCTTAAAAACGCCAGGGAGATACTCGACGCGGATCATTACGGCCTTAAGGATGTAAAGGCCCGCATTGCCGAATACCTTGCGGTCCGCAAGCTCCGTTTTGCCGGGCGGAACGGCCGTGATGTTCAGGCCGCCGGCAAAGCCGCCTCCCCGCAGCAGCGGGCCCAGGAAAAAAAATACCCCGCGGGTTCCATCATCTGCCTGGTGGGCCCCCCGGGGGTGGGAAAAACCAGCGTGGGCCGTTCCATCGCGCGGGCCCTGGGAAAGCAGTTCTTCCGTTTTTCCGTGGGGGGTATGCGGGACGAAGCCGAAATCAAGGGCCACCGCCGCACCTATATAGGGGCCATGCCGGGTAAGATCATCCAGGGACTGCGGATCACCAAAACCAAGGCCCCGGTCTTTATGATCGACGAGATCGATAAAATGGGGGTGAGTTTCCAGGGCGATCCCGCCTCGGCCCTGCTTGAGGTACTGGACCCGGAACAGAATTTTTCCTTCCGGGATCATTACCTGGATCTGCCCTTTGACATTTCCCAGGTCTTTTTCATCATCACCGCCAATACCCTGGATACCGTACCCAGCCCCCTCTTCGACCGCATGGAGATCATTGAGCTTCCCGGTTATATCGATATGGAGAAACTGGAAATTGCCAGGCGCTACCTGGTGCCCAAGAGCCTCGCGAAGAACGGCCTTAAGAAAGGGCAGGTGCGCTATACCAAGGACAGCCTGCTTCACATAGCCAACTGTTATGCCCGCGAGGCGGGGGTGCGGAACTTCGAGAAAAATCTTGATAAAATACACCGCAAGCTGGCCATCGAGATTGTGGAAAAGGACGAAAAGACCGGTCCTTCCGCTGAAGAGGGGGCCCTTCATTTTGCCATAGACAAGAAGGCGGTAGAAAAGCATCTGGGCAAGCCCCTTTTCCAGGAAGACGTGATCAAGCGGGCCGATAAGCCCGGCATGTCCCTGGGACTGGCCTGGACCAGCATGGGCGGCGACACCCTGGTCATTGAGGCCGCATCTTCCCCGGGCAAACAGGAACTGACCCTGACGGGCAAGCTGGGGGATACCATGAAGGAGAGCGCTTCCATCGCCATGACCGTGGCCCGCAAGGCGGGAATTGAAACATACGGGGTGGCCCCGGAGTGGTTTGAAAAGAACCAGATTCACCTTCACATCCCCGAAGGGGCGACCCCCAAGGACGGGCCCTCCGCGGGAATCACCATGGCCACGGCCTTTCTTTCCCTGCTGCGGGGAAAAACCATCACCGACCATTTGGCCATGACCGGGGAACTGTCCCTTACCGGGCAGGTGCTTCCCATAGGGGGGCTTAAGGAAAAAACCGTCGCCGCCCGGAGGAACAGGGTTAAGAGCATCATCATCCCCAAACAAAACCTCCGGGATCTGGACGATATTCCCGACCATGTAAAGAAGGGCATCACCTTTCACCCGGTTGAACGCTTTGAAGAGGTGCTGGCCCTGGCGCTTCCCGGCTAAAGCCCATGTATGAGCACCCCAAGCTGACGGCGTTTACCGCCGCCCTGGACGCGCTGTTCCGGGAGGTAGACGAGTTTCTTGAGGACGAATGGGGCGCCGTATATGAACTGCATCCGAACCGGCCCCGGCGGGGCGCCACGGCAAACCCGGAAATGGACGGCCTTTTTGAAATAATCCCGGATTTTACCGCCGGCCTGGGCTCGGAGCGGGGCAGGGGCTACCTTGTTTCTTTCCGGGCCGCGACCCTCCATACGATACCCCGCGCGGAATTTGAATTTCTCATGGAAGAAGCGGCGGCCCTGGCGGCGAAAAAACTCCCGGAGTTTTTTCCCGGCAGGGATCTGAAGATAGTCCGGGACGGAAAGCGCTTTAAGATCGTGGGGGATTTTTTTCTGGGAGAGGCCTAGACTTAAGCTCCCACAGGCGCTTTCCGGCTTGGGCGGCCCCTCAGGCGGCGGCGCTTTAATCCCCGAAAGGGCTGTCTAATCCCCCCTTCTTAAAACGCCGATACTGTGGTAGGACCGTCAAAATCGTTGCCGGTCCTGTAAGCTTGGAGGAGTGCGCAGTGGTAAAGGGTATCTATACCGCCGCCAGCGGAATGCGGGCCCAGCAGTGGAAGCTCGACGCGGTGGCAAATAATCTGGCAAATGTAAACACCGACGGCTATAAGCGGGACCAAGTCTCGTTCAAGGCCAATCCTGAAATGCTGCTCCGCCGTCTCGACGACGACGGGGTCTGGCGTCATCCCTTCGGTTCCGCCGACGCGATGCCCGTCATAGGGAGGCTGGGAACCGGGGTGGAGCTTAATGAACTATACGTGGTCCATTCCCAGGGGGCCTTTAAGGAAACGGAAAGCGATTACGACGCGGCCCTTTCGGGGAAGGGTTTTTTTTCCGTGGACACCCCCTACGGTGAGCGTTATACCCGGAACGGCTCGTTCCAGCTTGGCAAGGAGGGGTACCTGGAGACAAAAGAGGGCTATCCCGTCCTGGGCTTAAACGGCCCTATCCGGGTCCAGGCGAATAACTTCAAAATAGACAAGGAAGGAAACGTCTGGATCAACGCGGAATACGCCGATGATCCGGAAACCATGGTTTCCCGGCAGGATAATGAATGGGGTCAGGCGGCGCTGCTGGATACCCTCAAGCTGGTGGGTTTTGAGCGGGAGCGGTATTTACAAAAAATGGGTTCCAGTTTTTACCGGGCCAATGAAAGATCGGGGGAACCTGAGATCCTTGAACCTGAGGGAAGGCCGGAAGTCCACCAGGGTTTTATCGAGGCGGCCAATGTGGACCCGGTGGTCGAGATGGTTCAGATGATCGAAGTGAACCGGGCCTACGAGGCGAATCAAAAGGTAATACAGAGCCACGATTCCCTTCTGGGAACCCTGATCAATCAATACGCCAGGTATAACGGCTAGGAGGAGCGTCTATGGTTAGGAGTTTATGGACCGGAGCGTCCGGCATGATAGGACAGCAGAACAACATCGATACAATTTCCAACAATCTGGCCAACGTCAATACCTCGGGGTATAAAAAGGTAAGGGCCGATTTTGAGGATCTGATTTACCAGACCGTGCGTACCGCCGGCACTCCGGCGACGGAGGACACGGTGGTGCCCGTGGGGGTACAGATGGGCCACGGCGTAAAGCTTGCCGATACCCAGCGTATTTTCAGCCAGGGCTCCCTCCAGGATACGGGGGTCCCCACCGACATGGCCATCGCCGGGGACGGCTTTTTCCGGGTCCAGCTTCAGGACGGAAGCTACGCCTATACCAGGAACGGCGCCTTCAAGGTTGACGAGACGGGCCGCATGGTTACCTCCGAAGGCTACTGGGTGCTCCCCGATATTGTGATGCCCGAAAATTTTCTTCCCGAAAGCATCACCGTCTCAAAGGACGGCAGGGTGGGGGTAAAGGTTCCCGAGATAAATCCCGACGAACCTATACCGGTGGGGCAGATAGAGCTCTACCGCTTTCCCAATCCGGTGGGCCTTACCGCCCTGGGAGAAAACCTTTTTAAGGTAACCAGCGCGTCGGGGGACCCCATACCGGGCCGTCCCAATGAACTCGGCATGGGCCAGATCATCCACCGGACCCTGGAGATGTCCAATGTTTCGGTGGTCCGGGAGATGGTGGATCTGATTGTGGCCCAGCGGGCCTATGAATTTAATTCCCGTACCATACAGACCTCGGACAATATGCTCGGTACGGCCACGAGCCTCAAGAGATAACGGAGGCCCCCGATGGCAGGCATAAGCGGAATTTCCGCCGTTGACAGGAGTTACATTCCCCTGTCGGGAACCCCCGCCGGGGGTGGCAGGGACTTTGCCTCCGTCCTGGAAAGGGCCCGGAAAGAGGGGGATCCCCTTTCCCCGCAGGGTAAGGACGACCCTCAATTCGACAGGGCCCTTTATGAACAGTGCGAGGCCCTGGAAACCTTTCTGGTCAAGAACATGCTTTCCCAGATGCGTAAGACCGTGATAAAGACAAACCTGATCGATACGGGCTTTGCCGGGGAAGTATACGAGGACATGCTCTGGGACGAATATGCCAAAGAGTATACCAGGAAGGCGGATTTCGGCTTCGCCGAATTGGCCTACCGCGAGCTGCGGGGAAAGCGGGGCGGATTTGAGATTTAAGCCGCTTGCCGGCTAAGGAGCGGATGTATGGAGCGTGATCCTTTCAGGGCGATCCTGTCGTTTCTCTACGGGGAAAAAGAGGCCGGGGACCTGGTCCCCCAACTGCTGGAAATACTGGAACAGGCCAGGCCCGCCTCTGCGGGAAGCGCCCAAAGGGAGCCCCCCTTTTCCCACCGGGACGCGTTCCTTATAAGTTACGCCGACATGCTTTCCCCCCCGGAAGCGCCCGGAAAAGAACCCGGCCCCGGAGAGACGGGCCTTTCGAGGCTCGGGGGCTTTCTTAAAAGAAGGAATTCCGGCGTTTTTAGTTACCTTCACATTCTGCCCTTTCACCCCTATTCTTCCGACGACGGCTTTTCGGTTATCGATTACCGGAAGGTGGACCCCCGTTACGGCGCCTGGGAGGATCTGGAAAAACTCGCCCGGCTGCCGGGGGTTGACGGCAATTTGAAGCTCGCCTTTGACTTTGTGATTAACCACGGCAGCGTTCAAAGCCCCTGGTTTAAGGCCTTCCTCGCGGGGGAGGAAAAATACTCCCGCTGGTATATCACCAGGCCTGAAAACTACGACTGCCGCGGGGTAACCCGCCCCCGGACCCTCCCCCTCCTGACGGCCTTTACCCGGCGTTCCGGGGACGGGAGGGAAGAAAAGATCCATGTGTGGACCACCTTCAGCGCCGATCAGGCGGATTATGATTTTTCCAACCCCCAGGTGCTGCTCGAATTTGTCAGGATCTTCCTCGAATACGCCGAACGGGGCGCGGGGATTGTACGGCTCGACGCGATTGCCTATCTCTGGAAGGAGGACGGCCATTCCTGCGTACACCACCCGAAGACCCACGCCGTGGTAAAACTGTTCAG
>JAISRD010000172.1 GCA_031273835.1 Treponema sp.
CCGTAACGGGCGGCAATTTTCGCCAGTTTACGGGTAAGGACTTCGATAAGAAAGTTCCCGTTGCCGCAGGCGGGTTCGAGGAAGCGGGATTCGATGCGTTCAGTTTCCTGCTTAACCAGGTCCAGCATGGCGTTGACTTCCCGGGGGGCGGTGTAGACTTCGCCGTAGTCGGCTACCCGGCTTTTCGTTTTTACCTGTGTTTCGGCCATATTACCTCGTCTGAAATCTCCCGAATATAGTATACCACAAGATTTTCTGATGGAAAATAGGGTTTGAGTGGATAGGAGGCTTAAAATATATAAAAAGGTATACACAAAGAGCTTCCCAAAACTGCTTGTTTCTTTGTGTAATAATATTGTAACTATTCAGCCGCCCCACGAGGGGGTAGCGGAAGACTTGGGCTTTCGCCCAAGTCTTTTCGGAGTTTGCGGCGAAGCCGCAAACTCCACGGCCGTGTGCCCAAGGCTGGAGCGGATGAACAAGCCGCC
Organism: Treponema sp.; assembly: GCA_031273835.1. Lineage (GTDB taxonomy): Bacteria > Spirochaetota > Spirochaetia > Treponematales > Breznakiellaceae > JAISRD01. The sequence goes on from JAISRD010000172.1 coordinate 489, forward strand.
GGAGGCGGCGGCGTATAACCATTTCCTTAACTCACAGCCCTATAAGGGCTGAGGGGGGCCGGGCGAAAAGGCGGCGCTTTACCGAAAAATGCCTGGTAACAGGCCCCCCTTCTGAGTAATTATTATTTTATTGCCGCCTAAATTCTTCAAAAAACTAACACTACAAAACAACATACCCCCCGCACAAAATCACGCCCCCTTTTTCCGGTTGTGATTGATAAGGCTCCCCGCCAGAAGAATTTCCCTTTCCCCGCGGTTAAGTTCCGGGACCTTGAGGCTAAAGGGCCGGGGGGCTTGCGGCAGGGCGGCGGGCAGCACCCCGCCGTCTGCGGCCCCCTCCCCCGGCAGGACCCAGGCCTTGATCTGGGCGGCCGCGCTTTCCACCGCTTTTCTTATACCCGGAATAAACACGTAATCCCCGTTGGCAAAGGGGGCCTCCCCCTCGACCGTGAAGGGCAGGATGCCCCAGTTGATAAGGTTACTGCGGTAGCGCTTGGTGGCGTACTCATAGGCAAAATTGGCCGCCGCCCCCAGGACCCGCTGGCAGCTCGCGGCCTGCTCCCGGGCGCTGCCGTCCCCCGGCTTGTGGGCAAAAATGGCGGAGCCCAACTGCAGATCCCCGGTCCCGGCAAAACCGTCGACCGTTTTAAGGGCCCCCAGCACGACACCCCATTCCGGCAGCTTTTCCGGAGCGCCCCCCGCCCGCAGGGCTTCGTTCCCCTGTCTTACGGCCTTGGCCCGGCCCACGTAGGCGGGATCCTTCCGGGAAAGGGTAAATTCCGCCAGGGCCAGGGGGTTGGACCGGAAGGAGGATGTTTCCCCCGAGGGGATAAGCTCATCGGTGGTGGTCACCGGATCATTGATAAAGGACACGATTTTAAGGAGCAGGTTCTCCCCCAGGGCCTCCATTTCCGGCCAGTCGGTGATATTGGGGCCGTAGATAAGCGGCGCCCCCCGGTCCGGCTTAAGGGCGCCCCGGTACACCCGGCTCCGGTAGGGCCCCTCGTCGTAATGGTAGGGGTGGATCTCTTCCTCAAAGCCCTCCGCCGATGTAAGAAAGCCGCCCTTAAGGGCGGTGGCGGCGATACTGCGGGCGTCCATTAAGGCCACCGAGGCGATCTGTCCGTTGCCGGGCTTGCTCCCCTCCCGGTTGGGAAAATTCCGGGTGGTGTGGCGGATAGAAAGGCCGTTATGGGCGGGCACATCCCCGGCCCCAAAGCAGGGGCCGCAGAAGGCGCTGCGCAGCACCACCCCCCGGGCCAGAAGCTCCGCCGCGGCGCCGTTCCGGGCCAATTCCAGCATCACCGGCTGACTGCCGGGGTAGACCGCCAGGGAGAAGCCCCCCGCGCCGGCCCCCGGACCGGCCTCAGCCCCCGCGCCCGGCCCCAAGCCGCCCCCCGCCCCCCGGCCCGATAAGAGGGCGGCGGCGGCCATGATCTTGTCAAAGGTCCCCCCGGCGCATCCGGCGATGATCCCCTGGTCCACCCGGATCCGGCCCTTCCCTTCGATCTTGTCCCGTAATTTGAGGGAAAGCCGGGGATTTTCCAGGACCTCCGCGGCGTTTTTTTCCACCCCCGCCAGGATGTCTTCGGCGTTTTCCAGCAGATCGTCCACGGTATACACATTACTGGGGTGAAAGGGCAGGGCTATCATGGGCTTGACTCCGGAAAGGTCAAGCTCGATAAGGCCGTCGTAGTAGGCCGGGCTTTCCGGGGCCAGCCTGCGATAATCCCCTTCCCGGCCGTGAATCGCCAGGAACTCCCGCACCGTGTCATCGGTTTCCCAGATCGAGGACCAGCAGGTCGTCTCCGTGGTCATCACGTCGATCCCCGCCCGGAAGTCCATAGGCAGGGCGGCGATGCCGGGGCCGACAAATTCCAGGGCCGCGTTTTTTACCAGGCCGTCCTTAAAGACCGCGCCGATGAGGGCCAGGGCCGCGTCCTGGGGCCCCACGCCGGGGCGGGGCTTCCCCTTCAGGTACACCAGAATCACCCGGGGGTAGGGCAGATCGTAGCTCTGCCCCAGAAGCTGCTTTACCAGCTCCCCGCCGCCCTCCCCCACCCCCATGGTTCCCAGGGCGCCGTAACGGGTGTGACTGTCGCTGCCCAGAATCATCTTGCCGCAGCCTGCGGCCTCCTCCCGGATAAAGGAGTGGATCACCGCCAGGTGGGGGGGCACGTAGACCCCGCCGTAATGGCGGGCCGCGGAAAGGCCAAAGAGATGATCGTCCTCGTTGATCGTCCCCCCCACGGCGCAGAGGGTGTTGTGGCAGTTGGTCAGATAATAGGGCAGGGGAAAGGACTTAAGGCCGCTTACCTTGGCGGTCTGGATAATGTTGACAAAGGTAATGTCATGGGAAGCCAGGGCGTCAAAAGAAAGGGAAAGCCCCCCCCCAACGGCAAGGGCCCCCCTTTGGTGGGCGGCCAGGATCGCATGGGTCATAGTTCCCCGGGCCGCGTCTTCCTTTGGGGAGCCCAGGGCCGCGATTTTTTGGCGGTTCTCCGGCACATCCTCCAAAATTTCCCTGCCCCGAACCAGATACACCCCGTTTTTCACCACCCGTACCATAAGACCCCCCTTGGACCACCCGCAGCATGAATACCGGGCTTATGATAAACATGAACGGCCCCCATGACAACACGTTTTTTACGAAAATATTTAGAAGGGGGGCCTGTCATTGCGGCGGCCCTGGCGGCGGGGAAGGATGCTCCGGCGTGGCGGAATCTTAAGCCGGAAGAAGCGGTGATTCAGGATTGCACCTACATTTCGCACTACCTTATCGGGGACTAGGTGATCCTTTCCCGCATCGATGAGATAGAGACCACCAGCCACGCCAAATTTGGGAACGGGGTTTTGAAGGTATTTGACTTAAGGGTACATACCCTTTGGTTTCGCCCCCTGGCGGCCGTACCCTTTACATACGCCTTGATTTAATTGTTTCCATGCACTGTTATTGACAAATGAACATATATGCCCATCAACAACGTTTGTATTTTTCTTTTTCAGCAACATGGCATGATGAAATTATTCCAATTACATCACCGTATTTTAATTTTCCAAGTTCCATTAAAATATTTCTCCCTCTTTACTTTATATTTATACCAACAGCAGGGGTGTATTCAATACCAATGATTTTTGTCCCCTGATTTAATTCATAAGAGTGAGAAACTGACACTGGTTCCTTGAAAAAAACAGTTTACATCCTGTGTTTCAAAACGAATTACCTGAAAGTCAGGGTCATTGACTCCGCCTTCATATTCCGTTACCGTTGCCTTTTCCCAGGCTTGTATACGGATTTTTTCATCAGTTTCAACGTATGCTTTTCCCAACAACATCACCCCTTCTACTCGCTGCACATCATATGCATAGATAGTGGTAACCGGATCTTCCTGAATCTGCTTTATACGTTTTGACGTTGAATCCGTATTGAACCACATTACCTGCATTCCGTTCCGTAAAATTGGCCACATTGCTTTTGCCTGGGGCCGTCCTTGAGCAATATTGATGAAAACAATTGATTTTGCCTCAGTGAGTATCCTTTCGATAATTTCCCTCCCTTGCTTGAGAGGATCCTCTTGAGTCTGTATTTTCACCCACTTCCCTTTTATCCATTTTCTGACTTCCTCATTCATTGTTCTTGCTTAGCCTCCATACCCGTATTTACCCGCGAGACATTGCAAGGTTAAAGCATCATCGTCATACCGCTTTATCCGCTCGTCAATTTCGTCCACCACAATTTGAATTAACTTGTGCCATTCATACATATTCTTTCCTGCCGTCCATAGAGAGCATAAGGGAAAACATCAAGGCAGATTTGATTTTACTTGCCTTTTGGTGTCTTTTCAAGTGGTTTTATCGTGGTTTTGCCCAAGATTCCTCGGCCCGAGCCGTCTGCCGGCAGCATCCCCGGCGAAGCCGGGCTTTTTATAACTGATCGGCTCTTCCAAAATTACGGATTAGAATATTAACCGTAATACCGGCCATGGTGTTAAGCAGGTAACTGTCCCCGGCTTGGCATCCTATATCAGCTAAATAATCAACCAAAGGCAAAGTCTCTCCAATGGCTGCCCTGTCCTGTTCCGCTCTCCTGCCGGTTTTCGCTCCTTTCCGCTGTTTGCGAAAATAGGTGAAAAAACTCATGATAGCCGTTGATTTAACCATTCTAATTTCTCCTGTTCCTAAAATGTAATGGAAAACATTAAAATGAATTTGATTTTAATTGCCTTTAATAACCCTTACACCGTGTCAGAATAAAAAAAATACAACAAACGCTTGACCCTTACATAGTGTCAGAGTTTATAATAGATATTTGCATGGAGGCGCTGAATGGTGTTTAAGATAGGGGAATTCTCAAAGTTATCAAATATTACGGTATGGTCGCTTAGGCATTATGAGAGCCTTGGCATCCTGTCGCCGGATCAAACCGACCCGGACACGGGCTATCGCCATTACTCCGCCGGGCAGCTTGAATCCGCCAGCAAGATACGGATGCTTCGGGAAGTGGGCTTTTCATTAGGCTCAATAAAAGGACTTTTGAAGGCGGACAGCCTGGAAACTGCCCGGCAATACTACGAGCTGCGTCAAACGGAACTTGAGGACGAACTTAAAGCGCTCAACGTAAAAAAAGAAATGATCCGGTACATCATGGAGGACTTTGACCATAATGAAAGTACAGACTGTTACCATGCTATTGAAAAGCATATCCCCCAAAAGACGGTACTCAGCGCGTATCGGGTATTGCCATCCTATGACCATGTAAAAGATTTCTGGAGCGAATTTTTCACCCAAATACGAAGCCGCCGCCTTATCCCAAAAATGCCGCTGTTCCTGCGTTCCCTGTGTCTGGATAAAGAATATAAGGAAGCGGATGTGGAAGTGGAACTGCATATAGATGTTGAAGGCAGAGCGGAAAGTGGTGATACCTACCGTATTATCACAACACCTGCCGTACACGCCGCATCGGTAATTTTCAGCGGCGGGTACAAATGCGGCCATGCGGTACGCCGCTCACTTGCCCGCTGGTTGGAAGTGAACCGTTACGGGTTGGACGGCGCCATGTTCAATACCCCGCATATTGCTACGCTCGATGACCCGGACCCCGACCATTGGGTCAATGAATGGGGTT
>JAISRD010000216.1 GCA_031273835.1 Treponema sp.
GCCAGCGCCGAGGCCGCCCGGATCATCGCCGATCTGGACAAGGCCCGGGAGGAGGCGCTTGCGTCGGGCGCCCGGGACCTGATCCCCGACCGTTTTGGGCAGGCGGATGAGCTTGCGGCGTCCGCAAAGGAAAAATACGACAGGGGTGATTTCAGTGCCGCCGCGGAGGACGGTAACGCCGCCCTTGACCGCTACCGGATCTTAAAAACCATCGCCGAGGCGTACAATAAACAGCAGGAAGCGGACGCCAGGGGCTTTTTCTCCTACGACCCTGAAAATTATGAATTGGCGGCGGATTCGGGCAACGCCGCCGTGGAACACTACGACAACGGCTCGCTCCGGGAAGCCCGGGAAGCCGCCGACGAAGCCCTGTTCCGGTTCAATCTGGTCTACAAAAACGGATGGATAGCCTATACCGACGAGCGGGCCGCGGAAGCCGGGGAATACCGCCGGGCCTGCCAGGAAGCCAAGGCCCCCGTGGCGGTTAAGCAGGACTATGACGCGGCGGAAGAGGTATATAACCGGGCCCACGCGGCCTTCCGTTCCGAAGAATATGCCGGCGCCTCGGAGCTTTTTGAACAATCCGCGGCGCTTTACCTCGATGCCCGGGACGCGGCGGTGGAAAAACGGATAAAGGCCGAAACCGCCCTGCGGGAAGCCGAGGAAAAACTGGCGGACAGCGAGGCAAAGGCCAAAACCGCCGATGAGATTATCGGAGGAGGGGAATAATGAAACGGATTTTTACCCTTGTTGTTTTGTTGTTTTTTGCCACCCTGCTTTTTGCCCAGACCGATCCGGATCAAATTTCCGGTTCGGCCGGGGATGATTCAGAACAAATTTCCGATTCGCTTATGGATGATACAGATGACAGGGAGGAGTTTTCCGATTTGGTCCTGGATGATTTAGATGATTCAGGCGGTACGGAAGAGCCGGCCATCCCTCAAAGTATACTGAACAACCGTTACTACCTTGAAAGCGTCCGTTTAACCGAAGAGGCCAGGGAGGCCTTTGAAACGGGGGATTATGATGCTTCCGCCGCCTACGCGGAGGAAGCCGCGGAATACGCCCGCCGTTCCGACGAATATGTGGCCATGCGGCTGGCGGACGACGCCATTGCCAGGGCCCACAGCCGCTTTACCTGGGCCGGCTCGGTGGGCGCCGCAGCCCGTTATCCCGACGAATACCGGCTGGCGGAAACGGCCTACAACGAAGCCCTGGATACCCGCGGAAACGAAGAATGGGGCGCCGCCCTTGCAGCCGCCGAAAGGGTTTTGGCGGCCCTGGTCAATGTAAAAGCCCCGGACGCCGGCCCCGCGCCGGAAAGACAAACCCCCGGACTCCCCGAGGGAACCCTGCCGGCCCAGTATACGGTACGCCGGTGGAACAGCACCGGGGATTGTTTTTGGAACATCGCCGGGTGGTCCTGGGTCTACGGGGACCCCCACCAATGGAGGGTGCTCTACGAGGCGAATAAGGACAAAATTCCCAATCCCAATAATCCGAACCTGATCGAGCCGGGTACGGTGCTGGACATACCCAGCCTCCGGGGGGAAGTCCGTGCGGGGATGTGGGGTCCTGCCGGGGACTAAGCGCCAAGGGATAAATACAGGGCCAGCGCCGCGGCGCTGAGGGCGTGTACATAGGGGGGCCTGCCCATGGCCCTGATCACTTCCGCAACGGGGATTATTTCGGCGTCCACGAATTCGTCTTCGTCAAGCCTTTGGCCCCCCAGGGCGGAAAGATCCTCCGCCAAATAGTAGTGGACCCGGTTCGACATCACCGCCGGATTGGGGCTCATATCCCCCAGTCTGCTGAGTTTCCCCGCCCTGTACGCGGTTTCCTCTTCCAGTTCCCTGGCCGCCCCGGCCTCGGGGCTTTCACCCTTTTCAATAACCCCGCCGGGGAATTCGAGGCTCAGTTCCTGTGAACCATGACGCCACTGGCGGACCATGAGAAAATTCAGCCCCCCTTCGGTCCTGATCAGGGGAACGGTAATTACCCAGTCCGGGGCGTCGATGATGGTAAAAACCCTTTTTTTACCCTCCGGGGAACGGCATTCGGTATCACGAACGGAAAAAACCGGGGAATGAAAAATATCCTTGCGGTTTTCCTCTTTCCAGATTAAATGACTTGCTTCCATACTGGTATGGTTTTATAGTATAAGCTGGATTCGTGCAAGGAGGAGCCTATGGCAAGCATTACTATTTCCCGCGAATTGGCCGCCCTGGGGGATGAAACCGCCCATGAACTGGCGGATCTGCTCAAGTACCGCTTTGTGGATAAGCCGGGGCTGGAAGAACGGATGAAAAGCCTGGGGGTCAACTGCCGAAAAATAGAGAATTACGATGAACGTAAGCCTTCCTTTTGGGCTTCCCTTTCCCAGGACAGGGACAATTACCTGCATTACCTCAAAACGGCGATCTATTCTGAAGCGGGCCAGGGGGACTGTATCTTCATAGGCCGGGGCTGTACCGCCATACTCAGGGACATACCGGGGGTTCTTTCGGTTTTTCTTGCCGCCCCTCAGGACATACGGGAGGAGCGGGTTAAGAGTTACTTCCACTGCGACGCCGGGCGGGCCCGCCAGATCATTGAACAGAGCGATAGGGACAGGGAAGGCTTTCACCGTTACTTTTTTGACATGAACTGGAAACGTCCCGGAAACTATCACCTTACCCTTAATACCGGAAGGCTCCACCCCGGACTCTGCGCGGCCCTTATCAAAATGGCCCTTGAAAAGACCGTAGGCCCCGAAGCGGAGGCGGAAAACGTCCTGCGTATAAAGGACCTTATTCTGGCTCAGCAGGTAATCCACCACATACTTTTTGAAAAAAACATCCCCATCCACTTCCTGGAGGCTTCCGTCGTTTCAGGGGAACTTACCCTTTTTGGGGTGGCCAATTCCCAGGCCCTGGTGGAAGCGGCCGTTGCCGGCGCGAAGGAAATGCCGGCGGTCAATTCGGTTAAGCCGGAGATCCAGGTGGTGCAGGAATTCAC
>JAISRD010000005.1 GCA_031273835.1 Treponema sp.
GCCTCCCTCATATACCGGGCCCTTATGGACAGGGAGGCGGTCTCCTCCCAGGTGATTACCCATTTGAAAATTGTGCTGCTCCACGCCCGTACCGGGGGAACCGGCATACCGGTTTTTGCCCTTATCATGCCGGAGCATGGCGTTTTTTCGGGCGCTTATTTTCACGGGGCAAAATCCTGCCTGCTCATGCTTCTGCCTAAGCACAGCCCCCGGGAGATGAACGAAATCATGGGCATCATCAGCGGCGCCCTGGTGGACAACGGCGCTTTTCTTGATATGGTTCATAGGGGAAATATCCGGCAGCTGCGCTCAATGCTGGAATCAGAGATATCGGAATATCTTGTTCAATATTGCAAAGAAACCGTAAAGGCTTAGGAGGTTTTATGTCCGACGTAAGTGAAATGTTTAAGATTGAGAATATCATTCTCAATCTGCCCGCCGAAGACAGCGACGCGGTGATACGCCGCTGCGGGGAGATGCTCGTCCGTAACGGTTATGCGGGGGAAAAGTATATCGAGGGGATGCTGGCCCGGGATCATTCCTTTAGCTGCGCCATCGGTAACTTTATCGCCATCCCCCACGGGGAAAAGGAGTATAAGGAACATATCCTTTCTCCCGGTATTGTGGTGCTGGTGTATCCCGGCGGCATAGACTGGCACGGTGTGCCCGTACACCTGGTTATCGGTATTGCCGCCCGCGGGGAAGAACACCTGGATATCCTGGGAAACGTGGTGGATAATATCGATGACGGACAGGATGTGCTCAATCTGATCGGAAAAAATGACCGGCAGGCCGTCTATGATATGTTCTGCGGCAAAGAGGCCCCTTCATGATCGTTACGGTAACGCTGAATCCGGCGCTGGATAAGACCGCCCATGTTAACCGGGTATGTCCCGGCGCCCTTAACCGCCTGCGGGATGTGGTGGTAGACGCCGGGGGCAAGGGGGTCAACGTATCCGTCGTTGTTTCCGTTCTGGGGGGCAAAACAATAGCCTCGGGCTTTGCGGGAGGAAGCACCGGGGAGGAATTGCTGCTGCGCCTGGATAAGCGGGCCATACCCCATGATTTTGTCCGTACCGCGGGGACTACCCGGGTCAACCTGAAGCTCATTGATGATGAGGGGGCGCTGACCGAACTCAACGAACCGGGGGCGCTGATTTCCCCTGAAGAATGGCAGACCCTGGAAAAGAAGCTCTACTCGCTGGCCTCAAAGGACACGATCTTTGTCCTGTCCGGCAGCCTGCCCCGGGGCCTTGGGACGGACACCTACCGGAACCTGTGCCTCGCCCTGCGGGGCCGGGAGGGGGCCCGGGTTTTTGTCGACGCCGACGGGGAGCCCCTGCGGCAGGCCCTGCTCGCGCCGCCGGATTATATCAAGCCCAACCGCTATGAGATACTTCAGTATTTTTCCGCCCCTCCCGATACGCCGGAAACTCAACTGGTGGAATTCTGCGGGGAACTTTTGAACAAGGGCCTGAGTTTTGTCGCCCTCTCCATGGGTGAGGACGGGGCGGTATTCGTAAGTAAAACCGCCTCTTACCGCGCGCCGCCCCTTCGGGTTCCGGTACGTTCCACCGTAGGGGCCGGGGACAGCATGGTTGCCGCCCTGGCCTATGGCATGGATCGGGGGCTTTCCCAGGAGCGGTGTATGACACTGGCCGTGGCGGCGTCGGCGGGGGCGGTAACGACCGAGGGTACGAGGCCTCCGGACCTTGCCCTGGTAAGGGAGCTTGAGGCTCAGGTACAACTGCGCCGGATTTAATTACCCGGTTTTGTAGTTTTATGGTTTTATAAACTTTATAAATTAAGGAAGATTATCATGGCAATTTTACAGGGAAAGGGCGTCTCAGGGGGCATCGCGATTGGACGGCTGGAATTTTTTGTGAGGTCCCATTTTGCCGCCGAACGCAGGGCGGTAGAAGACACGGAGGGGGAACTGGCCCGCTTTGAAAGGGCCCGTAAGACGGCGGAGGAACAGCTGGACCAATTGTCCGCCATGACGGTGGGCAGGCTGGGCAAGGAAAACGCCGAACTTTTTGATGTACATAAGATGATGCTCAAGGACGAGGATTTTCTTGAGGCTATTACCGGGATCATCAAGGATGAAAAACTCTGCGCCGAATACGCCGTGGTGGAAACGGGCAAACAGTTTGCCAATGACTTTGCGGAAATGGACGATGATTACATGAAGGAACGGGCCGCCGACGTACTGGATGTGGCCGGCAGGGTGCTGTCTATCCTCTCAGGCGCACAGGGGGGGGCGGCCCAGAGCGGGGAGCCGGTGATCCTAGCGGCCGATGATTTCAGTCCCAGCGAAACCGCCCAATTTGACAGGACCCTGGTGCTGGGGCTGGCAACCCAGCGGGGTTCCGGCAATTCCCACACGGCGATCTTTGCCCGGACCATGGGGATACCGGCGGTCATAGGGCTCGGCGCCGCCCTTGCTCCCGGCATGGCCCCTGCCATGGCGGCCCTGGACGGCGATACCGGGCAGCTCTACATCGACCCGGCGCCGACCCTTCTTACGGAATTGAAGGCAAAACAGGCAAAACTACAGGTGGAAATACAGGCCCTGGAACGTTTTCGGGGAAAGCCGACCAAAACAAAGAGCGGCAAAACCATTAAGCTCTTCGCCAATATCGGAACCGTGGCCGACGCGGACGCCGCCGTACTTGGGGACGCCGAGGGGATAGGCCTGTTCCGCAGCGAATTCCTCTACCTTGAACGGGGGGATTATCCCGGTGAGCAGGTCCAGTACGAAGCCTACCGCCGTACCCTCGAAAAAATGAAGGGCAAACAGGTAATCATCCGCACCCTGGACATCGGAGCGGATAAACAGGCCGCCTATTTCAAGCTGCCCCCGGAGGAAAACCCCGCCCTGGGGTTCCGGGCCATACGGATTTGCCTTGCCCGGCCGGAGATATTCAAGACCCAGCTCCGGGCGATATACCGCGCCTCCCTGTACGGCAGCGCGGCGATCATGTTCCCCATGATCAACAGCGTGGAGGATATCAGGCGGGCAAAGACGATTGTGGAGGAGGTGCGCCGGGATCTGGCGGCGGAACAGATCGCCTTTGATCAGGGGGTCCCCATTGGCATCATGATCGAAACCCCCGCCGCGGCGATCATCAGCGATCTGCTTGCCCGGGAGGTAGACTTTTTCAGCATCGGCACGAACGACCTTACCCAATATACCCTTGCCGTTGACCGTCAAAACGAAGCTATCGGGGAATTCTGCGATACCCGCCACGAGGCCATACTGCGCCTGATCCGTACAACCGTGGAGAACGCCCACAAAGCGGGAATACAAGCCGGTATTTGCGGTTCCCTTGCCGCGGACCCCGCGCTTACCCAAACCTTTGTGGACATAGGCGTCGATGAGCTGTCGGTTGTCCCCTCCGCTATTCTGCGGCTGCGGCAAAGCATCGCCGAAATGGATTGACGGGGGATAGTATTGATAGATTGATAGCAAAGACAGCTCTCCCTGCGGCCGGAGTTTTGCGGCTTTTTTTGCTAAAAAAGCCACAAAAACCTACAAGTCCCACAGGCTCCTAGATTTCCCCGTCGGAGTCGTCAAAGCCGGCTATGGCTTCTTCTACGGTCTTTCTGTTCCTGTCCCGCATCCCGATGAAAAAGATCAGCCCCAGAAGGGCCAGCAGCACCACCAGGAAGATCAGGAGGCTCAGAATATTGGCGCCCTTTCCGGGGACCTTATCCGTCACCACCGCCTGGGGGATGTAAAGCTCCGCCTCCGACTTTCCGGGGCCCCGCGCAACAAAGAAGCCGCAGACCCCGAGGGAGAGCCCCATAGCTATCATGGCCCCCAAAGCCGCGCGTCTCAAAGTCCGGGAGGACTTTTTTGAGAAAAAAAAGTAAACCACAAGACCCGCCAGTCCGGCCGAAAGGACGGACAATACAATAAGCAACACCATAAGCGTCTATCTCACCTCCGGACTGCCATGGTACTATAATGAGAGGGCTGGTTAAAGTGGGGCAAAAAGAAAACATCTAAAAGTTTCAGTTTGCCGGCCCTCCTTATATGTGAGCTTTTCCCAAAACTCGGTTAGTTTTGGGAAAAGCTTCCGAAAAAGCGCCCTAAAGTCCGCTTTTTCATTTAAATTTCAAGGTTGCTTTCCCAAAACTGAGGTTTTGGGAAAACCTCATGTTATAGTATATAGAGGCGTTTCCAAAACCAACCGAGTTTCGGGAACGCTCTATAATACCGCGTTTATTCACAGGACGTAAAGGGCGGAATCGACCGGCCTAGCAGCCTGTTGCTCTTGTAGGTTTCATGGCTTTTTTAGTTAAAAAAGCCATGAAACCACGATAAAGGGGCATGCTTTCGGAGTTTGTAACGTAAATCGAACCGAAGGTTCGCAACCGCCGATTAGGCGGTTTTTTGAGATTTTATGCGCGAAGCGCAACAAACTCCCAGGAACCCCCTCAGGCGGGGGAGGCGGAGCCGAGCTTAAACACAGGGGGCATAATGATAGACCGGACGCATGAACCGGAGGCAGGGGGACTCAGGGATTCCCGGGGCAGGCTTATTGATTACCTCAGAGTTTCGGTAACCGACCGCTGTAATCTGCGCTGCGCATATTGCATGAGCGAAGAAGGGATAGCGTGGAAACCCCACGGGGATATGCTCTCTTTTGAAGAGCTCCTCCGGTGCTGCCGGGTGACGGCGGCCCTGGGGATCCGGAAGGTCAAGGTCACCGGGGGAGAGCCGCTGGTACGCCGGGGGACGGCGGGTTTTATCGCCGCCCTCAAGGCCGTGCCGGGGATAAAACAGGTAACCCTCACCAGTAACGGCATCCTCCTCGGGGAAGAACTGGGCAGGCTTGCGGCGGCGGGGCTGGACGGGGTAAATATCAGCCTGGATACCCTGGACGGGGAGACCTTCCGCCGCCTTACCCGCCGGGACGGTTTGGACAAGACCCTCCGGGCTGTTGAGGGGGCCTGGGCCGCGGGGCTGAAGGTCAAGATAAATTGCGTTCCCCTCCGGGGGATCAACGATCACGAACTGGCCGCCATAGCCGCCCTGGCGAAGGACAGGCCGCTGGCGGTGCGGTTTATCGAACTCATGCCCCTGGGAAACGCCGAGGGCTTCAGGCCGGTAGCCGGGGAAGAAGCTGCGGCGGCGCTGGAAGGGCGGTACGGAAAACTTACGCCCTTTGCGGGGAAGCCGGGGAACGGGCCGGCGGTGTATTATACCCTGGAAGGCTTCGCCGGGATCGTCGGTTTTATCAACCCCCTGAGCCGGGGTTTTTGCGAAACCTGCAACCGGATGCGGCTCAGTTCCCAGGGGATTTTGAAGCCCTGCCTGGCCGGCGAGGTTTGCCTGGATCTCCGCGCCCTGCTCCGCTCCGGGGCGGACGACGGCGCCCTCAGGCAGGCGGTCCTTGAGGCCGCGGCCCGGAAGCCGGCGGGTCATCATTTTTCGGGGCTTTGCGGAAAAGCCGGGGAGCGCTGCAGGGATCAGGAAATGTTCCGCATCGGGGGATAGGGGGTTGTCATGGGGAAAGTTTTAGCGGTGTGTAAAAGCGAAAAAAAGGGAACCCCAAAGGAAAACGCGGGCCGGGGGGAGTTCCGGGTCAACCACGGCCTTGTGGGGGACGCCCACGCGGGGGATTGGCACCGGCAGGTAAGCCTTCTGTCCCACGAGAAAATCGAAGCCTTCCGGGCCCGGGGAGCCCGGATAGCCGACGGGGCCTTCGGTGAAAACCTGGTGGTGGAGGGCATTGACCTCGGGAAGCTCCCGGTGGGGGCCGTCCTCGAATGCGGCGAGGCGGCGCTGGAAATCACCCAGATTGGGAAAGAGTGCCGCAGCCGTTGCGCCATCTTTCAGGTTATGGGAGACTGCATCATGCCCCGGGAAGGGGTCTTTGCCCGGGTGGTTCACGGCGGCGTTATCGCGGCGGGGGACGAAATCAGGGTCCGGGAGGCGCGGGCCGGGGAGACAGGCCGTGGGAAATGAAGCCCCTTCCGGCAGGGTCTACCGGGTCAGTATCATTACCGCCAGCGACCGCTGCGCCCGGGGGGAAGGGATCGACCGGAGCGGCCCCCTGATCCGGCAGATCGCCGAGGCTGCGGGATACGCCGTCTCGGGCTATACCCTGCTCCCGGACGACCGGGGAGGGCTTGAGGCGGAGATGCGGCGGATCTGCGACGGGAACCTGGCGGACCTCATCCTCACCACCGGCGGCACGGGCTTTTCCCCCCGGGACCAGATGCCCGAGGCCACTTTGGCGGCGGCGGAGCGGCTGGTTCCCGGAATCCCCGAAGCCCTGCGGCAGTACAGCATGGGCGTTACCAAACGGGCTATGCTCAGCCGGGCGGCGGCGGCGATCCGGGGCCGGACCCTGATCGTCAACCTGCCGGGAAGCCCCAAGGCGGTGAGGGAACAGCTCTCCTTCATCATTGACGAACTGCGCCACGGCCTTGACATGCTGACCCGGACATGCTGACCGCTAAATCTCAGAATTGTAGAGGAACCGCGGGGTATGGACCGCTTACAAAATGGTGTCATTTTGCGCCTCCGTTGCCCCGCGCCGCCCTTTATGCTATATTTGCCGTATGGTCTATAGAACAAATTGTTGAAATACCCGCTGACCGGCATCTGCGGCTGGATTTTGCCCTGCCGGAAACCGTAGGTATCGGACAGGCAAAGCTTACCTTCATCATTTCCGGTGCCGGGGTAGAAAAATCGTCTTCGACCCGGATCGGATTTTTGAAAGGGCGTATATCGGTTCCGGCGGATTTTGACACCATGGGCCAGGGTGAAATAACCGCTCTTTTCGAGGGAAGCCGGTGAAGCTCCTCCTTGATACCCATATACGCATTTGGGCTGCCGCCGGAATGCTGCCAAAAGAAGCTGTCATAGGCGCAGGTAGAAGGCGTATCCCTGCTTACGGCTGATGGAAACATCTCCAAATATCCAAGCAAGATAATTTACATTCCTTGAAACAACCAACCTCGCCGCAGAGCAGCGAGGTTGGTTGTTCTCACAAGGCGGTTGCGCTCAGGGGTTAAACCCCTTCGGCACGAATAAAACGGTGTCCGCCGCCCCTTCGTTGACCGAAAAGGCGGCGGACACCCCTGCGTTTACTCACTATGGGTAAGGAGTTAGGCCGGTTAATGCTGTGTATGAACTGGTGCTCCAGGTCACGGTGATATTGTCCCCCGCGGCTGCGTTGGTGTTGCGGTAGGCTGCTACAGTACGCATATCCTGATATTCATTATTTGCCCTTACCAACACCGCGCTCCCCACCGTAAACCCTCCCATGGCGGAAGCGGTGTT
>JAISRD010000011.1 GCA_031273835.1 Treponema sp.
GCCTTAAGGGCCCGTTCCCGGTCTATCTCGCCGGGCCATTCCGCCGCGTCGGCCATAAGTATGGTATTGTGGCCCTTAACCTCAAGCAGGCCGTCGGCGGTAAAGGCGGTCTGCCATACTCCCTTGGCGTCCTTGATCTTCAAAAAACCCGGCGATACCGGGGCGGTGAAAAATGAATGGCGGGCGTAAACGGTGATTTCCCCGTCAATCAGGGTTAGGGATACCGCCTCTACCTCCCCTGAGAAAAAACGGCGGTAGGGGGTGTGTACCTCAAACTTAAAAAGGGTCATTGCTTTTTATTTCTCCAGTACATCGTCGATGCCGCCGGTCATAAAAAAGGCCTGCTCGGGTATCGAATCGCAGCCGCCGTCGAGGATCATCTTAAAGCCCCGTATGGTTTCCTTGACCGGCACATAACGGCCCGGGATCCCTGAGAATTTTTCCGCCACAAAGAAGGGCTGGCTGAAAAAACGCTGTATCTTGCGGGCCCTGGATACCAGGAGCTTGTCCTCGGCGGAAAGCTCGTCCATGCCGAGTATGGCGATAATGTCCTGGAGTTCCTTGTAACGCTGGAGTATCTGCTGAGTGCGGCGGGCGGTGTTGTAATGGTCCTCCCCGACGATGGCCGGATCAAGGATACGGGAACCCGACGCCAGGGGGTCCACTGCGGGGTAGATCCCCAGTTCCACGATCTTCCGGGACAGGGTGGTGGTGGCGTCCAGGTGGGCAAAGGTGGTGGCCGGGGCCGGATCAGTAAGGTCGTCGGCGGGGACGTATACCGCCTGTATGCTGGTGATCGAACCCCTGGGGGTACTGGCGATGCGTTCCTGGAGGGCGCCCATTTCATTTGCCAGGGTGGGCTGATAGCCCACGGCGCTGGGTATACGGCCCAGGAGGGCCGACACTTCGGCCCCGGCCTGTATGAACCGGAAAATATTGTCTATAAAGAGCAGTACGTCCTGGCCGCCTTCGTCCCGAAAATGCTCGGCCATGGTGAGTCCCGCCAGGGCCACCCTCATCCGCGCGCCGGGGGGTTCGTTCATTTGGCCGAAAACCAGGGCCGTCTTGTCTATGACCCCGCTTTCGTTCATCTCCTTCCAGAGATCGGCCCCTTCACGGCTGCGTTCCCCCACGCCGCTGAACACCGAATAGCCCGAATGTTCCGTGGCGATATTACGGATAAGCTCCATGATGATCACGGTTTTTCCCACCCCGGCGCCGCCGAAGAGGCCTATCTTTCCGCCCTTGGCGTAGGGGGCCACGAGGTCAATCACCTTAATGCCCGTTTCAAACACCTGTGAAGCGGAGCGCTGTTCCGCAAAGCCCGGCGCTGCGCGGTGTATCGAGGCGTATTGGTCCGAGCTGAAGGGTCCCTTGTTGTCGATGATTTTACCGGTAACGGAGAACATCCTGCCCAGTACGGCCTCCCCCACGGGGACGCATATCGGTTTGCCCGTATCCTCCGCCTTAAGGCCCCGCGCAAGCCCCTCGGTGGCCTCCATGGCGACGCAGCGTACCCTGTTGTCGCCGATATGCTGAAGCACCTCCAGGATAAGGTCCCCCTTTTCCCCCCTTACCTTGAGGGCGTTGAGAATGGGGGGGATGGTATTTTCCTCAAAACGGACATCCACCACCGGTCCTACTATCTGCGTTATCAGTCCCAAATTTGGCATATATACTCCTACCGGCGGATTTAAGCGCCCAGGGCGGCGCTGCCGCTCACGATCTCGGTAACTTCCTGGGTAATCCCCGCCTGCCGGGCCCTGTTGTAACTCAGGCGCAGGGAGGCGAGCATCTCTTCGGCGTTTTTGCTGGCGTCGTCCATGGCGGCCATGCGGGCGCTCTGCTCGGCGGCATAGGCCTCCACAAGGCAGCCGTAGATGATCCCCTTGATATACATGGGTACCAGGAAGTCAAACACCGCTTCCTCCGAGGGAAGGTACTCAAACTGTAGTTCCACCCGCCGCTGTTCCCCCGACTCCGCAATGGCAGTCTGCATCTTTTCTTTGCTTAAGGGCAGTATATGCCGTATCACGGGGAGGAGCTTAACCGCGCTGTACATGTGGGTATACACAATATGGACCTCGTCGAACATACCCCACAGGTACTGGGAAATAATAAAGTCGGCGATTCCTCCGGCCTCGTCCAGACTGGGAAGCCGGGAATTAAAGGAAAAATTTTCCAGGATAAGATGGGGGGAATGGATAAAATACCGGTACCCCACGGCCCCCGAAAGGATCAGCACGGGATTGTTAAGCTTTTCGCAGAGGCCGTTCACCTCCCGGAAGATATTGGCGTTGTAGCCCCCCGCAAGGCCCTTGTCGCTGGTAACGGCCAGTACGGCGCTGCGGCGGGTTTCCCTGCCCGCCGACGCCGAAGGGCCGCTTTTTTCAGGGATCGCGGTAACCTGCCCGCCCTCAAAAAAACGGCTTTCTATCATGCCCGCGCCGGCGACTATATCACACATGGTTTTCTGTATGCGGGAAAAAAAAGGCGTGGTATCCTCAAGAACCCGCCGTCCCCTGCGGAGTTTTGACGCGGAGATCAGGTTCATCGCCTTGGTTACCTGCAGCGTCTGCTGTATGGCCCGCATACGCAGGCGTACATCCCGTAGATTAGCCATCCCGTCCCCGCTTATCCGGCCGCTTTACCGGAGTTCATGCTCTTGTAGGCCTCCACGGCGCCGGTCAGTTCTTCTTCCAGCTCCATCGAAACCGCCCCGCTTTCCTTAATCGCGGCGAGGATTCCGCCATGCCGGCCCTTCAGGTAATCCAGAAGACCCCTGGCAAAGGGGATCACCCCATCCTTGGGAATATCCATCAAATAACCGTTTACCGCGGC
>JAISRD010000017.1 GCA_031273835.1 Treponema sp.
CGCCCGGGCCGTAGGCCCGCCATCTCTGGGCGGCCCCCCTCCCGTAAATGCCTGAAAGAAAAGGCGCCGGAAAAGTGCTCTTGGCGGGGGGCATACGGCAAAAGCCCCTGCGCCTGGGCGGGCATAGCGGGCCATCTGAAAAGCGTACTCCAGAAAAAGCAACGGGGGGTGTCAGTGGCAATACTGCGGACCCCGGCCGCGGTGTTGCCACTGACAGGACCCCCGGTTTTTGCTTAGGTACGCTTTTCTGAGAGTGTTATCCCCCTTTAGGCGCAGGGGCATTTCGGAGTAATTCCCCCCGCCTGAGTAAATTCTTCAGCGCCTTTTCTTTCAGGGGATAGCGGGCGGCGGGGGGTGCCGCACGGCGTCTTGACTAATTTTTACCCCTTTGGTTGAATATAACCGTATCCTTCCTTCCATCCGTTCTTTAATCCCAACTGAGCGGCCGGTTGAAGCAAGGCAATCGGGAATTCAGGAGGGTCCTATGGGTTTTTTGGGTCTCTGTCTGCTCTTTGTGGGCATAGCTCTTGTCATGAACGGTGTCGCGGCCATTTCCAAGTGGGACGCGAAGACCACGGCTTTTATCAATCTGGTTACGGGCGCCATTCTGGTAACCGGTAATTTTATCGCCCTTGCCAGGGCGGACGGCGCGGCGGCTTCGCAGTACAACAACGCGGCGGCGGGTTTTCTCTTCGGCTTTACCTATCTTTTTATCGCCGCCAATTACCTGTGGAAGCTCGACCTGCGGGCCTTCGGCTGGTACAGCGTCTGCGTGGCGGTCTTTGCGGTGATAAGCACGGCGGTCTGTGTCCGGAACGGCGCCGTCCCCCTGGGCGTACTGTGGGCGGCCTGGGCGCTTTTGTGGCTTGAGGGCTTTCTGGAACTTTCACTGCACCTGAAATCCCTCGGCAAAATCTTTCCCGTGTTAAGCATCCTTGAGGGAATTTTTGCCACAGGCGGGCCGGGGATCCTGATGTTATTCGGCTGGTGGTAGGGGATGAATATCAATTTTGCCAAATCGGCGCTGATCGAGGTGGACGTACAGAATGATTTTTGTCCGGGGGGATCTTTGGCGGTTAATGAGGGCGATAAAGTCGCCGCCCCCTTAAACGATTTTGCCCGCCGGTTTAACGCCGCCGGCGCTCCCGTCATAGCCACCCAGGATTGGCATCCCGCAGGGCATTGTTCTTTTGCTTCAAGCGGAAGAAAAGCCGCCGAAGGGGAAGTGCTCTGGCCCGATCACTGCGTACAGGGTACGGCGGGCTCTGATTTTCACCCCGATCTGGACATAAGGCCCGTCACGCTTATAATCCGCAAGGGCTTCCGGCCTTCCATCGACTCCTATTCGGCGTTTTTTGAAAACGACCGGAAAACCATTACGGGGCTTGCCGGTTTCCTCAAGGACCTTGGGGTTGATACGGTCTATATGGGCGGCCTTGCCACGGATTACTGCGTGTTCTTTTCCGCCATGGACGCCCTTAAGCTCGGCTTTGCGGTATACCTTTTAAGGGACGCCGTCCGCGGCGTGGGTTATCCCGAGGGTTCCGTTGAAAGGGCCTTAAGCTCTATGAAAGACGCCGGTGTGGTAATGTTATAGGCCGCCGCAGACAAATGCGCTTTGTAAAGGCGTTTTGCTATTCCCGGGTTACGATATTGACCAGCTTATCCGGCACGGTGATCACCTTTACCACCGTCCTGCCTTCAAGCCATTTCTTAAGCCCCGGCAGTTCCCGGGCTTTCTTTTCAAGTTCCGCCCTGTCCGTCCCCGCCGGGGCGGTGAATTTATCCCGTATCTTACCCCGGACCTGGACGACGATGGTTACTTCGCTTTCGGCGCAGAGCCCTTCATCCCAGGCGGGCCAGGGCTCGGAGGAAACGGATCCTGTGTGTCCCAGCTTTTCCCAGAGTTCTTCCCCCAAATGGGGGGCATAGCAGGAAACCATCTTTACCAGGGGTTCCCACAGCGTCCGGGGGAGTTCCGGCAGTTTGGCAAGTTCATTGGAATAGATCATCATGGCGCTGATCGCCGTGTTGAAATTCAGCGTTTCCGTATCGGCGCTTACCTTCTTTATGGTCCTGTGGAGCAGCTTAAGGAGTTCCCCCCGGGGATTTTTTTCCGTATCCGCCGTAACGGCTTCCCCGCTCAGCGGCTTTCCCCCGATAAGCCAGAGGCGCTCCAAAAAGCGGGACACCCCCACAAGTCCCGCCGTAAGCCAGGGCTTGGTTACCTCCAGGGGGCCCATAAACATCTCGTAGACCCGCATTGAATCGGCGCCGTAATTTTTTATGATGTCGTCGGGGTTGATCACGTTTCCCCGGCTCTTACTCATCTTTTGATTATCCTCGCCCAGTATCATCCCCTGGTTCACCAGGCGCTGAAAGGGTTCCTGGGTATTGACCAGCCCCAGGTCGTAGAGGACCTTGTGCCAGAAGCGGGCATAGAGGAGGTGAAGTACCGCGTGCTCAACCCCGCCTACATAGAGATCCACCGGCGCCCAGTAGTCCACCTTTTCCTTTGCGGCAAATGCCCCGCCGTTTTTCGGGTCCAGGTAACGAAGGTAGTACCAGCAGGAACCGGCCCATTGGGGCATGGTATTGGTTTCCCGCTTTGCCGGGCCCCCGCATCTGGGACAGGTGGTATTGACCCAGGCCGTGATATTTGCCAGGGGCGATTCGCCCGTACCGGTGGGCGCGTAGGATTCCACTTCGGGAAGCCGCAGGGGGAGTTCCTTTTCATCCAGGGGAATTATTGCGGAACCGCTTTCCCCCCGGCATTGTTCGCAGTGCACCACCGGAATGGGTTCCCCCCAATAACGCTGGCGGCTGAAAATCCAGTCCCGGAGTTTATAATTGACCGCCCTGCGGCCTATGCCCTGCTTGTCCAGCCAGTCGACAATGGCGCTTATGGCGTCCCTGGTGGCAAGGCCGGTAAATTGTCCCGAATTAACCGCATAGCCGTCGGCAGCGGTACATGCTTCGGGTTCGGCGGAATAGTCCGCCCCGGGGGTGGGTTTTTCCGCCGCGACCACCCGGACTATGGGCAGATCGAATTTTTTGGCGAAGTCCCAGTCCCGTTCATCATGGGCGGGGACCGCCATAATCGCCCCGGTACCGTAGGAGATCAATACATAGTCGGCGATCCAAATGGGGATCTTTTTATTGTTGACAGGGTTGATCGCATAGGCCCCGGAAAAGACGCCGGTCTTTTCCTTTGCCAGATCGGTCCGTTCCAAATCGCTTTTTTTGGCCGCCGCTTCAAGGTAAGCGGCAACG
The DNA here is from genome assembly GCA_031273835.1 of Treponema sp. GTDB lineage: Bacteria > Spirochaetota > Spirochaetia > Treponematales > Breznakiellaceae > JAISRD01. The sequence goes on from JAISRD010000017.1 coordinate 3,274, forward strand.
GGAATTTTCTGTTCGGGGGTGGTGATTTTTTCCACCAGGGCATGTTCCGGCGCAAGAACCATGTAGGTAGCGCCGAAGAGGGTATCGGGCCGGGTGGTGTATATCTCCAGTTCCTCCCCCTCATCGCCGTCGATCTTAAACACCACGTTGGCCCCTTCGGAGCGGCCTATCCAGTTCCGCTGCATGAGCTTTACCGGTTCCGGCCAGTCAAGGCCGTCGAGGTCCGCAAGAAGCCGTTCCGCATAGGCGGTTATCTTTAGTATCCATTGGCGTATACGCTTCCGGCTTACCCTGGTCCCGCAGCGTTCGCAGACTCCGTCCTTTACTTCCTCGTTGGCAAGTCCGGTCTTGCAGGAAGGGCACCAGTTGATGGGGCTTTCCGCCTCGTAAGCCAGGCCCTTCTTAAAAAGCTGGAGAAAGATCCATTGGGTCCAGCGGTAGTATTCGGGGCTGGAGGTATCCACTTCCCGGTCCCAGTCATAGGAAAAGCCCAGAGCCTTAATCTGGCTGCGGAATTTTTCAATATTCGCCGCGGTGGTTAGCGCCGGATGGGTCCCGGTTTTGATGGCATAGTTTTCCGCCGGAAGCCCAAAGGCGTCAAAACCCATGGGATGAAGTACGTTAAAGCCCTTCATCCTAAGGTAACGGCAGTATATGTCCGTGGCGGTATAACCTTCGGGATGGCCCACATGGAGCCCCTGGGCCGAAGGATAAGGAAACATGTCAAGCACGTAACGGCGTTTTTCCCGGGGGAACGAAGGGTCCTCCTCCGCCTTGAAGGTTTTGTGTTCTTCCCAGTACTTTTGCCATTTGGGTTCTATGGTTTCAAAGGGGTACTTGGCCATGCGTGCAGACTCCTACGGTGAAGGGGCGGAAACTTGCGTTTTCACCCTGGAGTTTGCTACGCAAACCCCCATACTTCGGCCTACGGCTTTACCTTGGGCTTATAAAAAGCAGAGCATTCAGTCGGGCAACCCGGATTTGAACCGGAGACCCCAAGTCCCCCAGTTCCATAAGGCGCAGTATTTATTATTAAGAATTATAGAAAATCATTTAGTTTTGTCAAGTGGTATATTACGTGATCCAGCGCAAGCCGCAGCGCGTCAATCGATCCGCCGTTTTCCCTGGTCTTGCGGAGGAGAAGCTCAAGAATACTTTAGTAAGTATAGATGGGGACAGCTTAGCATGATTTTAATAAAGCGGGTATAATGGGCCATGCGCTTAAACCTCGTACCACTGTTTGTACTGTTGTGCCTGCCCCCGGCATACGGAAAAGACCCCGCCGGGCCTCCGGGGGGCGGGCCTCCGGCCGCCGAAAGGGACCTGGCGGTCCGGGCCTCGGAAATCGTTTCTTCCATGGATACGGAAAAACTCGCCGCCCAGGTACTGCTCAGCGCCGTGGAAGGCAGGGAGCTGGGCAAAAAAACGGAGCTACTCTTTACCGCCGTCCCCCCCGGCGGGGTGATGCTCTTTAGTTACAACGTCGCCTCCGATCCCGGGAGGACCCGTCTGTTTCTGGAGGAACTTTCATCCCTCATACGGTCCGTCTCGGGCACGGCGCCCTTTATCGCCGCCGACCAGGAGGGCGGGGCGGTACAGCGCTTCCGGGGGGCCGCGTCCCTGCCTCCGGCCCTGTCCTACTGGGAGCGGCTGGAACGGGGGGAGGACAGGGGGAGCCTCACGGCCGCGGTGGAACGGGAGGCCCTTGTTTCGGGCCGGGAACTGCGGAGCCTTGGGGTGAATTTGAACCTCGCCCCGGTGGCGGAACCCCTTTCCCCGGGGAACCGCTCCTTCCTCAAGGACCGCTCCTACGGCCCCGACCCGGATTTTACCGCCGCGGCGGCGGCGGCCTTTGTCCGGGGCATGGAAAGGGCCGGGGTGGCCTCGACGCTTAAACACTTCCCCGGCAGTTCCGGCGCGGACCCCCATAAAATACGGGGGGCGAAGATAGGGGAGGACCCGGCGGAGCTTGAAAGTATGATAAGCCCCTTCAGGAGGGTCATCGCCGCCTCAGGGCCCGCGGCGGTGATGGTTTCCCACGCGATTGTAAGCCCCTGGGATTCCAGGCCGGCGAGCCTCTCCCCTGAGGCGGTACGGCGGCTGCGGGAGGATCTCGGGTTCCGGGGCATCATCATCGCCGACGACTTTGCCATGGCCGCGGCCCCCGCCCCCCCTGAGGTCTGCGCTGTGGAGGCCCTCAACGCCGGGGTGGACATGGTTTTAGCCTGGACGCAGGACCTGCGGAAGATCCACGCCGCCCTGGTCCTGGCGGTCCGGGAGGGGAGGCTTGACGGGGAAAAACTCCGCCGGGCTGCGGAGCGTATCGTTTTCGCGAAGCTCCGTTACGCTCTTATGCGGTAAGGGGAACGTTAACCACGCGCCTTCCGCAGGGAAGGCCCCTCACGGACAGGAAGGGGAAGTTATTTCTTAAGTTAATGGATACAGTTCCGCGGCCCCTATTCTTCCAGATTCAGTTCGTCCCCGGCGCTTACTTCGGGGCCCTCCGCGGCGGCCTTGGCCTTCTTCCGCTTTTTCGGTTTTGAGCCAAGGGAAAAAGCGGAACGGGGCCGGGCCACGTAGCTGACCAGGGTGAAAAACAGTACCAGGACCACGACGGTAAGAATAAGCTGCCATGACGAGGCAACCTTGATGATAAGGCCGATCATTTCCCTGGAAGAAAGCATCTCAATTTATTATCGGCGGGGAGGCAAGGGACGGTAAATTCCGTATTATCAGGTCCGGCCTTTGGCCGGGGCATTCGGTTTCCCGGAGCCGCAGGGAACGGCGGTCCCCAGCGAAGAGAGCGGTTCTAAACCCCGCGTTTTTCGCGGGGGCCGCGTCTTTCAGCATATCGTTTCCGGTATAGAGGGTTTCGGCGGGCCCTATCCCCAGGGCGGCAAGCCGGGCGGCGGCCCTTTCAAAAAGCCCGGGGGCGGGCTTGGCCTCGTCCATCTCAAAGGAATAGATCAGCAGTTCCCGGTCAAAGCCGAGTTCCCCGGGGGAAGCGCCGAAAAAGGCGTCGAAGAGGAGGGGGGAAAAAAACTGGGCGTTGGAGATGATACCCAGGGTGAGGCCCGCTTTTTTTAAGGCGGCGATGGTTTCAAGGGCCCCCGGCATGGGATAAACCGGGTTTACCGCCAGCTCGTAGCGCAGGGCGGTCTCTTCCCCGTCCGCCGCTTCCCATCCTGGGGGGACGGGTCCGCCGTAGCCCGCCCAGATTTCCTCAACCCGCACTTCGGGGTACTTTTTCCCCGATTTCCCGTGCCGTTCCTTTACGGCCCCCCTGAAAAAGGCCTCCATTTCCTCAAGGGCCCCCCGGTCCCTTCCCGCCGCGGCGGCAGCACCTGAGCCGGAAGGGCACTCAGGGTTATCCCCCGCGGCGGCGATATCCCCGGCGGCGGAGACAAAAAGGGTGCCGTAGAGGTCGAAGATCAGGGCCTTGATAGAGAGTTCTTCGCCTGTGGAGTTTGCGCAGCAAACTCCGAAGCGTAAGCTATCGCCGGGTTCCGGTTTTTCCCATTCCGGGGGAAGCGCCGCCGGCAGGGGCTTGAGGGGGGAACTGTTCTTTTTGATAAGTTCGACGGCCCGCGCTTTATTCATAGGCGATGCCCGGAAGATACACCCTGCGGGGATCAAGGTACAATTCCAGAAGCCTGGAACGGGAAATACGCTGCTTAACGGGGATCTTTACCGCTTCGTACATGTTCCGCAGCAGGACGCTTACCGCTTCCCTGGAATAGGCGCTTGTAACGGCCCCGCGGTTTGCTTCGATACGGTCCCCGCAGGGCTCCCATCCGGCGAGTCCCTCAAGGAAGGGATTGGCTTCCGCCAGAGTCCGCCTGACCCCCCCGTCCCCCGCGGCGGCGCGGATTACCGAACTCTGCATGGCCTCATCCATGGCGCCGAAGTCTATGCCGGCGGGACGGAAGGCCAGCTCCGCGATTTTCGCTTCCAGGCCGGGGGGGGCTTCCATACCGAAGGCCCCGTAGACGCCGGTAAGGGTAGTGAGGAATTTTTCTTTGAAAAGCTCAGGCGGGGCGAATTCCGGGGGGATCAGAAGGGAATTGTAGAGGGCGTCGAAATGGACTCCGGCGTCCTCAAAATCCCTGCATACATAATCAATGCGCCTTCCCGTAACGGCAAGCCCCGCCGTCCAGGGTTCCAAAAATGAAAAACCAAAGCCCTCTTTGACGGAGCTGGTGATTACCGCGCAGGCCGTACCGAGTACCTCAGGAAAAGGCCTGTCCCGGCCTATTTCAAATTCAACGGGGAGGGATAATTCCCCGGCGATCTTTTTCCAGTGCCGGTAGATATCCTGGTCCCTGCCCGTGGTGGGGGGCTGGGTGATCGCCACGGTTCTTCCCCGGGGTATAAAGAGGGAAAGGAGCAGGGCCTCTCCCAGGTTCTTCCTCCGTATACCCCGGACCGGATAGAGGTACCTGTTTCCCGCTCCCCCCCCCGCCGGAGGGGATACCGTGAGGGGCCTAACCTCGTTGGGCAGCAGGTAAAGCCCCGGACTTCCCTCCCCCGGCCCGGCACGGACGGAGGGCCCGGCTATACCGGGCTTGAGCCCCGCGTCGCGCAGAAAAGCAAAATCCCGGCTGTTGATCACCGCGTAGTGGCAGTTTTCCGGGTAGGATTCGCCTGAGTACACGTCGGGGCGGAAGTCTTCGGCCAAATCGTGGTTTTGAAGGAGCAGGGAAAACCCCCTCCCGCCGAGTTCCCTGAGGGCCCCCAGGAGCCCGGAATTTTTCTGTATCAGCGGGTTGTGTACATGGACGATGCCGCCCCCGTCCCCCCAGCGGGATTGAAGGACCTTCTCAATACGGCGGGCCAGGGCGGATCCGGCCGGGCCACCGGATTTGCCCTTCGGGGCGCCCCTTACCCGGTCGTAGTGCAGTTCCGGAATTACCGCCATGTCAATACCCGTCCACAGTTCGGGATAGGCGGGGGATTCGCCGGAAAGCGCCAGGACTTCGCAGCCCCCTTCGATAAGGGCCCGGGCCTGGTTCAGCAATACCTGGGTAACCCCGCCGGGCCGCAGATGGTAGTGGACCAGGGCAATCTTCAAAAGACACCTCGTTTCATCCTGTTAGTATATTGTATTTTCCCAAACTGTGAAGAGCCCGTACAGGCCGGCCGGGGGCCGCTTTTCAACATGCGGGAGATTGACAAAAGGGCATATATTTGTTAAAGTCAAATACGGTCTTATTTCAGGCGGGCCGTTATTATACGGCGGGCCGGGAAGAGCCCGCGGAGATGAGGTTATACTATGGCAGTACCCAGGGCTAAAACGTCGAAGGCAAGGACCCGCCGCCGGCAGTCCATCAATATGAAACTTACCGTGCCCAATCTGGTGGAATGTTCCGGCTGCGGCAACAAGGTTCAGCTCCACCGGGTTTGCCCCAAATGCGGTTTTTACCGGGGTAAACAGGTAATAATACCGGATTCAAAGGCTTAAGTAACATCAAAACCGGCGTTTTGGCGTTCCTTTTATGTCCCTTTTGTAATAGAAAGCTCCGGGAATTCCCGGACGCCGTTCTTTGGAACCGTGAACGGCCCATTAAATCAGTAAGGAGTACAGGAAGATGGATGAATTATTCGAAAAAATGAAAAAACTGATTGCCGAGAAACTGGAAATTACCGAGGAAAAGATCACCCCGGAAGCGTCTTTCCGGCAGGATCTGGGGGCGGACAGCCTTGATACCTATGAGCTGGTCTATGCCATTGAGGAAGAAATGGGCATTTCCATCCCCGATGAAAAGGCAAATGAATTTGAAACCGTCAAGGACGCCTATGAATATATAAAATCCCAGCAAAAATAAGATTCCCATGGCGCGGCCGGGGCTTGTAAAGGGTATGCCGGGACTTGAAGTTCCGGTACCGCCCGATAGAAAGAAAGCACTCCAATTATTTTCAAAATCCCTCTGTATCCGGTTTAAAAGTCCTGAGCTGTTAAACCTTTCCCTTACCCACCGTTCGGCGAGTAATGAATCGGGCCTGGCAAATAACGAAAGGCTGGAATTTCTCGGCGACGCTATTTTGGGGGCGGTAAGTTCGTCGCTGCTCTACAGCAAGTTTCCCGGAAAAAACGAGGGTGAACTTGCCAAGATCAAGGCCGTGGTGGTTTCGGAGGAGATACTTTCGGGGCTTGCCCTGGAACTCCGTATAGACAAGCTGCTTATCCTGGGAAAAGGGGAGGAATTAAGCGGCGGCAGAACCAAAAAGGCCATACTGGCCGACGCCCTGGAAGCTCTCATCGGCGCCCTGTACCTTGATTCGGGTTTCAAGGCCGCCGGAGACTTTATCCGTCCGCTCATGGAAAAGGAAATTGAAAAAGCCCTGAATGAACACTCCGCCAGGGACTATAAATCCCTGCTTCAGGAATTGACCCAGCGGCTCTACAGGAACTATCCCGTATACAGGCTTGTTAAGCGCAGCGGCCCCGAGCATGAACGGCTTTTCTGGATAGAGCTTACGGTAAACGGCAAAAACTACGGTCCCTGTACGGGACGCAGCAAAAAAGCCGCCGAGCAGGAAGCGGCAAAACTGGCCTGCGGGGAACTTGAAAACCTGGTATAGCGTTCATTGATAACGCTTGTTCATTGATAACATCTATTGATAACGTTTATTGATATTTCCGGCGATTTCCAGCAGTTTTTCCCGGTTGTTGAGGGCCGGATCATCCACCGCCGCTTCCAGCAGTTCCCTGAGTATGATCCCCACGTGTTTTCCCGGACTTACGCCGTTCAGCATAAGATCATCCCCGTTAAGGGCCAGATCCTTAAGGGAGAGGACCCTGCTCCGGGAGAGAACCGCGTCGACGCGCCTGCGGAGGGGCAGGAGGAGGGCGGGGTCCGGTTCCGCCCCTGAGGTTCCGGCATTGTCGGCCAGGCGGAGCTGGAAAAGTTCGGGAAGCAGATCTTCACCGGCCCGCATAATAAAGCGGCGTACCGCCCCGTCTTTCCAGTTTTCCTCATAGTGGAACATGTGTTCCTCCACGAGCCGCAGAACCCTGTCGGTAAAGGCATTGGGGTACTTAAGGCGCTGCATGATGCCGCGGGTAAGGGCGGAGGATTCCCGTTCATGGTTATAAAAGGTCCACTGATCCCCCGCTTCGTCAAGGCGCCTTACGGCGGGTTTCCCGATGTCGTGGAACAGGGCCGCCATGCGGACTTCCCGGGAAAAGTCCTGTTTTGCCGCATAGTCGCAGGAGAGAAGGGCGTGGTCCAGTACATCGAAGCGGTGACGCCCCCGCTGTTCAATTCCGCGGCATGCGGCAAGTTCGGGCAGTACCAGGCGGAGCAGCCCCGTTTCTTCCATAAGCAGCAGGCCCCGCCGGGGATTGAAGGAGGCGATGGTCTTATCCAGCTCGTCCCGTATACGTTCCGCCGCAACCCTGGCGGTGGTGGAAAGGGCCCCCGGTATGGCCGCCAGGGTATCCCCCTCAAGTTCAAAACCCAGCTGGGCGGCAAAACGCACCGCCCTCATGGGCCGGAGCCCGTCTTCGGCGAAACGTTCCTCCGCCCTGCCCACGGAGCGGATGATCCTCCGTTTGATATCCCCCCTTCCGTCGAAGGGGTCGATCAGGGTCCCCTCGGGGAGTTTTACCGCGGCGGAATTCATCGTAAAGTCCCGGCGGGAAAGATCCTCCTCAATAGCGGCGGCGTATTGTACTTCGTCGGGCCGCCGGCCGTCGGAATACGCCGATTCGGTGCGGAAGGTGGTAACTTCCAGGGACTTTCCCTTGTAACGGACCGTAACGGTACCGTGCTTTATCCCCGTGGGGATAACCCGCTTAAAAAGCTTCATCACCTCTTCGGGCCGGGCGCTGGTGGCCAGGTCCCAGTCCGCCGATTCCCGGCCCAGGAGCAGATCCCTCACGGCGCCCCCCACAAGGTACAGTTCCCGGCCGGCAAATACCGAGGCGATTTCTTTTAAGAGCGGCGCTACCCGCAGACGATTGCCCATAGGGGAACAATATACTACAATCCGGCGGTATGGTTAATCGACTGGGCGCGGCCTTCATAGGCGGCGGCGGACCTGCCCCGGCGTACTGCGCGGAACTCATCAGGGATGCCAGGCCCCGTATTCTGGCCGCCGCGGATTCGGGCCTTATTGCCGCGGAAAAAGCGGGGCTAAGGCCCGACTGGATAATCGGGGACATGGATTCCCTCCCCGACCCGGAGCGCCGCCTTGCGGTTTATCCCGCCGGGCGTATCCTCCGCTATCCTCAGGACAAGGACTATACCGATACGGAACTGGTTTTTTCCCTGCTTTTGGAGAAGGGCTGCGATACGGTTTGGCTCATAGGCGGGGGCGGAGGCCGGACGGAACATCTCTTTGCGATCCGGTCCCTCTTTGAGCGGGAAAATTCCCCCGTCCGCTGGCTTACCGCTGCCGAGGACATACGCCGCCTCCGGGCCCCCGGGGAATTCTCCTTATCCGCCCGGAATATCCCGGTCCCGGCGTCCGCGGGGCAGGGGCCGCGGATAGAATCCGGGTTTCCGCAGGCAGAATCCGGGCTTCCGCGAGCGGAATCCTTCTTTGTGTCGGTTTTTCCCCTGGGGGGCGGACCCTGGAAGGCGGAAAGTTCCGGCCTTAAATGGCCCCTGGGCGGCCTCCGCTGGGAAAGGGGCTTTTTCGGGATCAGCAACGAGGCTACGGGGGAATGTACGATCACGGCGGAGCGGGGGGCTTTTATGGTGATACTGTCCCGGCGGGAATTTTAAAAAATTTTTTCCGAAATTCGCTTGACATTTATTTGTTAGTTTGATATAACAACATATAAGGTTTTGGAATTTGCCGCTGCTCTCTCTCGGCGGATTCAATAAAGCTGTTGGATGTACCCAGATTCATCAGCGTTCTTCGTTTGTTACCGGCGGCGCCGTGCCCACTCTCCTATAATATTCAAGGCACGGCGTTTCCGGTTTTTTTTCTGGTAAAATCTTGACAAAATTGTTAGCCTTATATAAGATATTGTAAGCCTTTCCTAACAGATTGGATGGGCTCTTGTAAAACTATCCATAATCAGGGGGAGTATATGAAAAAGGTATTAATCGCCTATTGGAGCGGCACCGGAAATACCGAGACCATGGCGGGACAGGTTGCCCGGGGCGCCGGGGAAGGGGGCGCCGAAGTTACCCTTAAACCCGTTGGGGAAGTAACGGCCGATATGGTTAAGGGGGCGGACGCCCTTGCCCTGGGATGTCCCGCCATGGGGGACGAAGTGCTGGAAGAAAGCGAAATGGAACCCTTTGTAAGCGGCCTTACCCGGACGGAGCTTGAGGGCAAAAGTCTGGGACTTTTCGGGTCCTATGATTGGGGCGACGGACAGTGGATGCGGG
>JAISRD010000024.1 GCA_031273835.1 Treponema sp.
TCCTTGACCCGGGGAAGGGTCCGCAGTTTTTCCATAAAGTAAGCCCCGATCTCCTTTGCCTTTCCCGCCAGGTCCTTGTCCAGAAGCTCGTTCACCTGGGCCAGGGCCGCGGCGCAGCATACCGCATTGCCGCCGTAGGTGGTTCCGTGGGAACCCATGCTGAAGGCTTTGGCAATTTTATCGCCGGTGCAGATCGCCGAGATGGGCATTCCTCCGCCCATGGCCTTGGCCATGGAAACAATGTCCGGCTTAACGCCGTAATGCTGATAGGCCATGATCTCCCCGGTGCGGCACCAGCCGGTCTGGATCTCGTCCATCAGGAGGAGCATATTTTTTTCCTCGCAGAGTTTTTTGATCCCTTCATAAAAGAACCGCCGGCGGGATGAACCCCGCCCTCCCCCTGGACCGGCTCCAGCATGATGGCGATGGTGTCTTCGGTAACCAGGGACTTGAAGGAATCCAGGTTGTCGAATTCGGCGTAGCTGAAACCGGGGAGCATGGGGCCAAAGCCGATATGGCAGGCGCTGTCGGGCTGGCCGGTGGCGGAGAGGGAGCCGAAGGTGCGGCCGTGGAAACTTTCTTTGGCGCTGACAATATGAAACCGTTTGGGGCCGTAGGTTTCGATCCCGTATTTGCGGGCCATTTTGATCATCGCCTCGTTGGCCTCGGTGCCCGAATTCTGGTAGAAGATCTTGTCATACCCCAGGGTGGTACAGATCTTTTCCGCCAGAAGGGCCTGGGGAATGGTGTAGGGGTAGTTGAAGGTGTGGATCACATCGTCGAGCTGATCTTTGGCGGCGGCCACCACCCGGGGGTTCCGGCTTCCGGTGCTGTTTACCGCGATGCCGCCGTAAAAATCCAGATAGCCTTCCCCCTTTTCATTATAGAGGTACATTCCCTCGGCCCGTTCGCAGATAAAATCATACCGTTCATAGGTATCGATCATATACTTTTTTACCAGTGCCCGGATATCGTCGGGACTTTTTCCCGTACTTTTCAGTTTCATATTTACTCCTCCAATTTCTTAAGCCCCGCCCCAATGGCTTCTTTCAGGATCTCAAGGCCCCGGTCAAGCTGGGCGTCGCTGACCACCAGGGGACACAAAAAGCGGATCACGTTTCCGTAGGTCCCGGCGCTTTCAATAACCAGGCCCCTTTGAACCGCCGCTTCCACCACCGCCGACACCAGCTCAGGCCAGGGGGCTTTTTCCGGGGGATTTTTTTCCCGGATAAACTCAAGGCCCATCATGCAGCCGATGCCCCGGACATCCCCGATGGCGGGGAATTCGGCCTGCCAGGAACGGAAGGCTTCCATACAGCGCCCGGCGATTTTCCCGGCCCGCTCGGGGAGCCTGTCCCGTTCCATCACCTCAATAACCTTGAGGGCCGCGGCGCAGGCCAGGGCGTTGCCGCCAAAGGTTCCCCCGATGGTTCCCGGCTTTACCCTGCCGTAAATTGATTCCCCCGCGGTTACCGCCCCCAGGGGAATGCCCCCGGCGATGGATTTGGCCATGGCGATAATGTCCGGGGGCGCGCCCCATTCGGTCCAGTAGTCCGAGACGAACATCCGCCCCGACCGGCCGAAACCGGTCTGCACCTCATCCGCCACAAGAAGGATGTCGTGCCGGTCGCAGAGGGCCCGGACCGCCTTGACCCATTCTTTGGGGGCGGGGATAAAACCGCCCTCCCCCTGGACGGGTTCCACCACAATGGCCGCCACATCCTCCGGGGGGGAGGCTTCCTCAAAAACTGCGTTCAGCCGGTCAAGGTAATATTGAAGCGCCCCGGCTTCGTCCAGCCCCGGCGGGGCCCGGTAGAGGTAGGGGAATTCCGCCCGGTATATCCCGTCGGGCAGGGGGCCCATGCCGTGGTAATAGGCTTTTTTGGCAGTCATGGTTCCGGTAAGCAGGGTCCTCCCGTGGAAGGCCCCGGAAAACACCATGATGTTCGGCCGGCCCGAGGCCCCCCGGGCAACCTTGACGGCGTTTTCCAGGGCCTCCGCCCCGGAGTTGACAAACATGGTCCGCCGTTTTGCTTCCTTTACCGGCACCACGGCGTTGAGTTTTTCCGCCAGGGCCACATAACCTTCGTGGGTAACGATGTTCGCCATCCCGTGAAAATAGCGGCCCGCCTGTTCCCGCACCGCCTGAACCACTTCGCTCTGGCAGTAGCCGATATTGAGAACCCCCACGCCGCCCACCCAGTCCAGAAAAATATTCCCGTCCGGATCCTCAAACACCGCCCCCTCCCCCCGGCTGATAACCAGGGGGTAGCCGCAGCGGATGGCGGCGGGTACGGCCCCGCTCCGGCGGGCGATCAGGGCTTTGGCTTTGGGCCCCGGCAATTCAGTTTTGATATTCGGCAAAGCTTCTTTCAACATATTTTCTCCACATCAAAGTATGCACTGATTTATTCTCGATTGAATAAATCAGTGCTTTCTTAGAGGGCCTCCCGGTAAATTTCCTTAATCTCCTCCAGGCCGAACCGCACCGGATGGTTGTTGATCCCCGCGGCGGAAACCTTGAGGGTATTTTCCGCCATCCAGTCGATGTCTTCGGGTTTTACCCCCTCGCCGCCCAGAGTGGCCAGGAGGTCTATACCGGCGAGGAATTTTTTGATCCGTTCCACACAGTCCGTTTCATCCGCCCCCCCCAGAAGCCGGGAGATCTCGGCGAATTTTTCCGGGGCCCCGGCGATGGACCGGGCGTAGATCACCGGTGTCAGGGCCGCAAGCCCCCTGCCGTGAACCACGTTCCGCAGCCCGCTGGGGGGATGCTCGATCCCGTGGGGGGCGGTAACCCCGGCGATGCCGATACACATCCCCCCGATGGCGCTGGCCCAACTCAGGTTTTCCCAGTCCTCTTCGGTCCCCTCCCCCCGGTACAGGGGGGGAAGGCTCCGGTATATGAGCCCTATCCCTTCCCGGGCAAGGAGATCCGTGACGGGCTGGCCGATGGCGGAAAGCCGGGCCTCCATACAGTGGCAGAGGGCATCGAAGCCCACGCTGGCCAGGATCGGACGGGGCAGGGAAACCATCAGCCGGGGATCGATGATGGACAGCCGGGCGATAATGGAATTACAGCGGAGGGATTTTTTGTCCCCCGTGGCGGGGTCGGTAACCACGGCGAAGCTGTTGCCCTCACTGCCGGTTCCGCAGGTGGTGGGGATAAGGATGATAGGCAGGGCATCCCCCGGCGTTTTGCGGCCGAAGATATAATCCATAATGTCCCCGGCGTTCAGGGCGGCAAAGGCGATCAGTTTCGCCGCATCCAGCATACTGCCGCCCCCCAGCCCCAGCACAAAATCACAGCCCCCCGCCCGGAGAACCTTTACCCCTTCGTAAACCATGGCGGTGGTGGGGTTGGGGTCCACCTGATCAAACACCAGGCTTTCCACCCCGCTCTCCGCCAGAAGGGCCCGGACCTTATCCAAAAGCCCGGTTTTTTTCGTACTCCCCCTGCCGGTTACCAGGAAGGCCTTTTTCCCGTAGAGGGCGGCTTTTTTTCCCGCCTCTTCAACCGCCCCGCTGCCGAAGAGCAGGTTCACCGGAAGGCTGAAAGAAAACCGCATCTTATGCCGCCCGTTGTTTTATCGGC
>JAISRD010000056.1 GCA_031273835.1 Treponema sp.
GAGCCCGGTTTCCATTTGGCGGGGCATACTTCCCCGTTGTTCTGGGCCACATGCTGGGATGCCTGGACCCGGCGCAAGAGTTCATCCGCATTCCGCCCCACATTGCCCGCGTTTACCTCGTAGGCAACGATTTTTCCTTCGGGGTTGATGATAAAGCTTCCCCGTTCCGCCAGGCCCGTTTCTTCGATCAGCACGTCAAAATCCCGGGCCAGCGCCCCGGTGGGGTCCGCCAGCATGGGAAAGGTAATCCGGTTGATGCTTTTGGACACATCGTGCCAGGCCTTATGGATAAAGTGGGTATCGCAGGAGACCGAGTAGATCTCGCACTTTGCCGCCTGGAACTGATCGTAGATATTTACCAGATCCTCCAGTTCCGTGGGGCAGACAAAGGTAAAATCTGCGGGATAAAAGAAAAACAGGGACCATTTTCCAAGAATATCCTTTTTGGTGAAGGTCTTGAACTTTTTTTCATGGTAGGCCTGAACGGAGAAGTCGGCCACTTCTTTGTTGATTAACGACATTTTACCCTCCTGTTTCAGTATTGATGTTATAATCGAGGGATATTATAATCGAGGGTAGATAAAAAAGCTATAGTGCGGCGTTTTTTTTTCGATTCAGGGGGGGAAAAGTAATACTTTATGCAAAGTATTGAACAAACAACCGGCCTGCTTCTGGCCGGAATACTCCTTTTAGCCGTCTCCGGCTGCGATGGTAAGGACCAGCCCCCCGCCCAGGATCAATATCCCGTGTATGGCTCCTACCGCGATATACCCGGGGTGAGCGAAGAAGAGAGCGCGGCCATTGAGGCCCTCAAGACCCGGCGGAACAGTTTTGTTTATGCCATGAATCTAACCACCGAAACCTTCTATAATGATGACGGTAAAATCGAGGGCTTTTCCGCCCGGTTCTGCCGCTGGCTTACGGAGCTCTTCGGCATACCCTTTGAACCGGCGGTCTATGAATGGGACGCCCTGATAGCCGGCCTGGCCTCCGGGGAAATTGATTTTTCCGGGGAACTTACCGCCACCGAGGAGCGCCGGGGCCTTTATTATATGACCGACCCTATCGCCGAGCGGCTGGTTAAATTTATGCGTATCACCGGCAGCCCGCCCCTGCCGGAAATCGCCAAATCCCGGCCCCTCCGTTACGCCTTTTTTGAGGGAACCACCACCTATACCCAGGTTTCCGCCCTGGAACGGAATCCCTTTGAGACCTTTTTTGTGGGCGACTATGAAGGGGCCTACCGGATGCTTAAAAGCGGCGAAATAGACGCCTTTTTTGACGAGGGCGTGGCCGAAGCCGCCTTTGACGGCTACGGCGATGTGGCGGCGGAGGATTTTTTCCCTCTCCTTTACGGCCCCGTTTCCCTGGCGGCCCGGAATCCCGATCTTGCCCCTGTTATTTCGGCGGTCCAGAAAGCTTTGCGGAACGGCGCCTCCCCTCATCTGAACAGGCTGTATATCCAGGGGCAGCGGGATTACCAGCGCCACAAGCTCCTTGCCCGGCTTACCGGGAACGAGAAAAAATACATCCGGGATCACATCGGATCGAACCGTCCCATTCCGGTGGCCGTCGAATACGGCAATTATCCGGTGAGTTTTTACAACACCCGGGATCGGGAATGGCAGGGCGTCGCCCTTGACGTGCTTGCGGAGATTGGGTCTTTTACGGGACTCACCTTCGCCCCGGCGAACAAGGGGCCCGTTGAGTGGACGGAACTGATGGATATGCTTGAATCCGGCGAGGCGTCGGTCATTTCGGAGCTGATCTATCTGGAGGAACGGGAAGGCCGTTTCCTCTGGCCCGGCGTTTCGTATCAAACCGATTACTACGCCCTGTTGTCCCGTTCGGAATACAGGGATATCAATATAAACGAGGTGCTTTATTCCCGGGTGGCCCTTATACGGGATACCGCTTTTGCCGATGTTTTCCACAGCTGGTTTCCGAACCACCCCGATACAAAGGAGTACACCAACACCAGTGAGGCCTTTGACGCCCTGGAACGGGGGGAAGTGGACCTGCTCATGGCCACGAGAAACCTGCTCCTGAGCTTAACCCATTTGGAGGAAAGGCCGGGATTTAAGGCAAACCTCGTCTTTAAGTACCCCTACGAATCCACCTTCGGTTTCAACATCCGGGAGCCCTTCCTGTGTTCCATCGTGTCCAAGGCCCTGCCTCTGATTGATACGGAGCGTATTTCCGACCGCTGGACCCGGCGGGTCTTTGATTACCGCAGAAAGATGGCCCAGATTCCCTGGCTTATCGGCGCTTCGGCCCTGTTCCTCGGCCTTACCGTCCTGCTCCTCGGCCTCGTGGCGAAACTCCTCGGCGCCCGGAAGGACG
Source organism: Treponema sp. (assembly GCA_031273835.1). Classification (GTDB taxonomy): domain Bacteria; phylum Spirochaetota; class Spirochaetia; order Treponematales; family Breznakiellaceae; genus JAISRD01. The sequence goes on from JAISRD010000056.1 coordinate 2,344, forward strand.
CGGAACAGGCCACCCGGACAAAGAGCATGTTTCTTGCCAACATGAGCCACGAGATCCGTACCCCCATGAACGCCATCATCGGCATGAGCGATCTCATGCCCACGGAAAACCTAAGTCCCCTCCAGAAGGGCTATTTCGAGGACATGAAAAAAATGTCCCGGTCCCTCCTCACGATCATCAACGATATCCTGGATTTCTCGAAGATAGAGGCGGGAAAGCTTGAACTGGTGCCGGTGCATTACAATATGTACGCCCTTTACGACAGCATCGTTTCCATGTGCGAATTCATCGCCCACGGGAAGGGCCTTGAATTCAAGCGGGGCCGGGACCCGGCGCTGCCGGAGGTCCTCTACGGCGACGAGACAAGGATACGGCAGGTTTTTACCAATGTGGTAAACAACGCGGTAAAGTACACCAAAACGGGCTTCGTGTCCTTTACCCTTTCCCGGCGCGTTCCGGAAGATGGCGGCGAATACCTTGCCGCCGAGGTTTCCGATTCGGGGGTGGGTATAAAAGAGGAGGACCTGCCTAAACTTTTCGGGAACTTCCAGCAGCTGGACGCCCGGAAAAACCGGGGTATCATGGGAACGGGGCTGGGGCTGGCGATCACCAAAAACCTCCTCTCCATGATGAACGGCCGTATCGAGGTCAAGAGTGTCTACGGCCAGGGTTCCACCTTCACCGTATACCTCCCCCTGGTCCCGGGGGACCCCGCCCTGGTACAAAGTTCCGAAAAGAAGATACCCATGGTAACGGCGAAGAAGGGGGTCAGGGCCCTGGTGGCCGACGACGTCCCGGCGAACCTCACCGTGGCCCTGGGCTTCCTGGCCAAACACGGGATAGACGCCGAAACCGCCGAGGGGGGCCTTGAGGCGGTGGAGAAGGTCCGGGAAAGCGTGGAAAGCGGACGGCCCTACGACAT
>JAISRD010000059.1 GCA_031273835.1 Treponema sp.
CCTTCGGTGAACGCTTCGATCATCAAGTTCCTCGGGTTCGAGCAGATCTTCAAAAACAGCCTCACCACCCTCCCCATCGGGGGCGCCAAGGGGGGCGCGGATTTTGATCCCAAGGGCAAAAGCGACGGGGAGGTTATGCGTTTCTGCCAGAGCTTTATGACCGAACTGTGCCGCCACATCGGCGCCGACACGGATGTTCCCGCCGGGGATATAGGGGTGGGGGCCCGGGAGATAGGCTTTCTTTTCGGCCAGTACAAGCGGCTGAACAACCAGTTTTCCGGGGTGTTGACCGGCAAGGGGCTGTCCTACGGCGGTTCCCTGGCCCGCACCGAGGCTACCGGTTACGGCCTCTGTTATTTTACCGAGGAGATGCTGAACCAGGCCGGCAGGACCTTTAAGGGCCGGCAGGTGGCGATTTCGGGATCGGGCAACGTGGCGATCTTCGCCGCGGAAAAGGCCCGGCAGCTGGGGGCGAAGGTCATTACCCTTTCGGATTCAAACGGGTTTATCTATGACGAAAGGGGGGTAAACCTTGAGCTGGTTAAGGAGATCAAGCTTTCCAGGCGGGGGAGGCTCGCCGAGTACGCGGAAACGGAAAAGGCCGCGGAATACCACGAGGGCCGGGGGATCTGGAAGCTTAAGTGCAGCGTCGCCCTCCCCTGCGCCACCCAGAACGAACTGGACGAGGAAGACGCCCGGGCCCTTATCGAGAACGGCTGCTTTGCCGTGGCGGAGGGGGCCAACATGCCCTCGACCCCCCAGGCGGTGGAGTTGTTTATCAAGGCCGGGATACTCTTCGGCCCGGCCAAGGCGGCCAACGCCGGAGGGGTGGCCACCTCGGCCCTGGAGATGAGCCAGAACTCCATGCGGCTTTCCTGGACCTTCGAGGAGGTCGACGCCCGGCTCAAGGAGATCATGCGGACGATCTTCCGTAATACCTACCGGGCCTCGGTGGAGTACGGCGTTACGGGGAACCTCGCGGCGGGGGCGAACATAGCGGGGTTCCTCAAAGTGGCCGACGCCATGCTTGCCTACGGGATTATTTAGTGTCTGTCCACAAAGTCGGTTACTTTGCGGACAGACCTTGCATTTGCATACGCAAATGCGGTTTTCAAGGAAGCCTGTCCATAATGTGTCTACATTATGGACAGACTCTATTTAGGGGGCCCCGCCCTTCCTCCCCAGGGCGATAAGTTTACCCGCCCTGTGGTCGTAGGGGGATTCGTCCCAATCGCCGTAGAGTTCCACTTCGGAAAAGCCCGAGTCCAGCAAAAGCCGCCTGAGTTCCGAGGCGGCGTACAGGCGGTGGGTAAAGGTTTTCTCCGTTATCCGCCCCTTTGTTCGTTCTGTTTGACCGGTTTGTTCTATCGTACCGCTCCCCCGGCCCGGATTCCCCTGATCTATCAATATCCAGGTGTTCCGCAGGGCCGACCAGGAATCAAGGCTTTCGTACCGGGTAAGCACGTAGTATCCCGCCCGTTCAAACCATTCGCCTTTAACAAAGTCCCGGACGACAAGCTCCTTGCCCAGGGTCTCAATCATCAGCGTACCGCCGGGTTTGAGGGATTCCCACGCGTTCCGCACCATAAGGGCGTCGTCCCGTGGGTCTTCAAAGTAACCGAAGGAATTATACAGGTTGATGGCAAGATCAAAGGCGCCGGGCCGCTTGAAGGAACGGACATCCTCAAGGATAAACTCGGCATCCAGACCCTCGCGATCCCTGTCTTCCCGGGCGGCCCGGAGGTAGCTTTCGGTGATGTCCACGCCGGTAACGGAAAAGCCCCGGCGGGCCAATTCCAGGCCTATGCGGCCGAAGCCGCAGCACAGGTCCAGGCAGCGGGGGGCCGCTGCGCCCGGCCCCCCGGCCGTTACGCCGGGGTCTCCCGCTTCGCTGGCTTTAGCGCCCGCCTCCTCCGCCCGGTAGAGCTTAAGCCGGGCAAGGGCGGTAACGCCGTCGGCAACCGCCGGCGCCTCGGCCCAGCGGGGGCCGTCAAACATGACGGGGGCAAAGCGCCCCCAAAATTCACCGTCGTTAAACCATTCTTCTTTACGGACCTTCATCTTTTTCCGCATTATACCCCATTGCGTCTTGACAAACCAGCGTAAAGGGCCAAAATTTAAGTAATGAAACGTTTAGTCATTTTTGTATGTGTTACGGCGGTTCTGATGATTTCCTGCGCCGCCGCGGAGGGCTCAAGTCCCTTTACCGGCTATTCCTACAACGAATCCGTCAAGGCCTTTGAGAAGGCCGAACCGGAGGAGAACCGCGAGGCGAATCTGTTTTTCAACCTCTTTGACGTTTCCCGGTCCGGCCCGCTTCGGGATCTGGTACGGCAGCTTCTCTATAACGGACAGAGCGCCGAAGAATACGCCCGGCAGAAAAGCAGGGCCTGGAAGAAGGACTACCGGGAAAGCGCGGCAAACAACCCCGGGTATGTTATGGACTGGAATTATGATGAGGAGCACAGTCTGGCAAGCGCCGGGACCTTTGCGGTCATTACGGTAAGTATTTCGGAATTCACCGGCGGCGCCCATCCCAACTGGTTTCAAACCAGCCATGTGCTCGATCTGGAAACCCCCAGGCGGCTCGGCCTTGACGATATTATTTCACAAGCGGGTTTCCCCAATCTCTATACCTTTATCGACAGGGAACTCCGCCTGCTTTCGGAAGAGAAAAGCGGCGAAGTCCTTCCCCCACGGGCTCCCCTTTCGGACGGCATTTTTTTTGAGGACAGCATCCTGCCCGGAGACTTTTATCCCTCCGGGGAGGGTCTTTGTTTTCAGTGGGACCCCTACGAAATAGCGCCCTATACTTACGGCGGAATAGAAATTACCCTCGGCTGGCAGGAATTGGGTCTGAGCCCTGAGGGGGAAAGTCTGTCCGCCGCCTTCGGAGACTGACCCGCATGGAAACAAAAGGATTTTACATTAACCGGCCTGCGGGTTTCTCCGATAATCTAGGAGGAGGAATCTATGAAACGGTACTGCATCAAAAGCCGGCCCGACAGGTCGGAATACCTTGACATCCTCAGCGAGACCGACAATGGCTACAAGATCAGACATACCAGATTGAGCGACGGGGATGAACGGATCAGCGAGGAATTCATTGAACGTCACCTGTTTGATATCTGCGTAAAAACCGGATACCTTTCGGAGCTGACCGCCCACGCGGACCGTTCCGCCGGCAGGGAGCTGACCGCCGCCATCGCCTGATGAAAATACGGGCAAAGATCTTCCTGGTCGTACTCCCCCTGATTGCCGTTACGCTCTGCCTGGCGGAGACCGCTTCTTACTTTAACGCCGTCAACGGCGTTACCCGGATAGCCCGGCGCTTTTTAGGATTCAAGGCCGCGGAACTGCAAAAATACGCCGAAAGCCAGTGGAATCTGCTTGCCGAAAACAACTATGACTCAAGGCCCGACATGATCCTGGCGGCCCAGGAAGCGGCGGCGGCCTATGCCCGCAGCATAGTTTTAAGCGATACCGAGCTTATCCTGGCGGTGGACAGCCTGGGCAGCCTGGCCATGTCCACTGCTCCGCTGACCTTTGAGGACGGGGAACAGGAGTACCTCATGTCCCTTCTGGAGGAGGAAAAGGAGGGCCTCAATACCGCAAGGCTGGGCGGAAAAGAAAGGATTTTCACCGCCTTCTATTTTACCCCCTTTGGCTGGTATGTGCTTTTGACCGAGGAACCGGCGGTATTTTATGCCGACGCGGAAAAGATCCGCCTCCAAACGATTATCACCCTGGCCATTTCCGTCGCTGCGGCGGCGGTCCTGCTCATGATCTTAAGCGCCCATGTAACCAGGCCCCTGGGCCGGGTTGTGGCGGCCATGGAGGGCATCATAGCCGGGGGAAACCTTGACGCCAGGGCGCCTGTGGAATACCAGGACGAGACGGGACGGCTGGCCTTAACCTTTAACACGATGATGGGCGAGCTGGAAGGGGCCTATATGCGGATCAAGGGGCAGGCCTTTGAGGCGGCCCTGGCCCAAAAGAAGGAAGCGCGGATCAGGCAGATCTTCCAGAAGTACGTCCCCAGGGATCTGATCGATAAATTTTTCGCCTCCCCCGAATCAATGTTGGTGGGGGATAATAGAACCCTGGCCATACTCTTTTCCGATATACGGAGTTTTACCTCCATATCCGAGGGGCTTGCCCCGGACGAACTGGTACTATCCCTGAACCGCTATTTTTCGGGCCAGGTGGACATTATCATGAACCGCAGCGGCATCGTGGACAAATACATAGGGGACGCGATCATGGCCTTTTGGGGCGCCCCGGTACAGCACGGCGACGACGCCCTGCAGTCGGTACTTTCGGGATTAGACATGCTTGATGCGGTAAAGCTTTTTAATGAAAAACAACGGGAAGCGGGCAGGAGCGAATTCCACATCGGTATAGGGATCAACTACGGAACCGTTACGGTGGGCAACATAGGCAGCGAGCGTAAAATGGACTACACGGTCATCGGCGACACGGTAAACCTCGCCTCCCGCATGGAGGGGCTCACCAAACCCTACCGGGAGGAAATTCTTATCAGCGAAGGCCTTTGCGCGGAACTGGAAAAATCCGGCCCGCCGGCCCTGGAAGCGGCGGGGCTGAGCGGGCCCCTGCCTGTACGGTTTCTGGATACCGTGGCGGTAAAGGGAAAAAGCCGGGGCGTGAAGATATACACCGTCCGCCGCAGCCTTAACGCCGAAGAGAAACGGGCCTGGTCTCTCCACAATGAGGGGATGGAACTGTACTACAAGCGGGCCTTCGGCGGGGCGGCGTCAAAGTTTGAGGAGGTCCTCGCCGTCCTGCCCGGGGACTTTAACGCGCAAAATCTGCTCGACCGCTGCCGGGCCTGCGCGTCAGCTCCGCCGCCCCCTGACTGGGACGGCGTTGAGGTGATGAAGACAAAATGAACCCACCCGGGGTATACCCCTAAGCATTGCCTTTTTTCTGTTTCTTCAATACTATCATCAGCATGGAATACAAGATACACGATATAAACCTGGCCTCCTGGGGGCGTAAGGAATTGGACGTGGCCGAACAGGAAATGCCCGGCCTTATGGCTATCCGGAAAAAATACTCAGGTGAGAAGCCCCTCGCCGGGGCCCGTATCACCGGCTCACTCCACATGACCATACAAACCGGGGTGCTCATTGAAACCCTCACCGCCCTGGGCGCCCAGGTGAGGTGGTGCAGCTGCAATATCTTCTCCACCCAGGACCACGCCGCCGCCGCTGCGGTTGTGGGGGGGGGGACCGAATCCGCCCCGGCGGGGGTTCCGGTGTTCGCCTGGAAGGGTGAAAGCCTCAGGGAGTACTGGTGGTGCACCGAACGGGCCCTGGACTTCGGCGGCGGCCTGGGCCCCAATCTGATCGTGGATGACGGCGGCGACGCCACGCTGATGATACACAAGGGCTATGCCGCGGAAAAGGACGGTGCGGTCCTCAAGGTCAGGCCGGACGGCGAGGATGAGGAAGAACTTTATAAGTGCCTTGGGGAGCTTCTTTCCAAAGACGGGGAACGCTGGGCGCGGACGGTAAGGGACTGGAAGGGGGTTTCGGAAGAAACGACCACCGGCGTTCACCGGCTCTATCAGATGATGGAAGCAGGAACCCTTCTGGTCCCCGCCGTTAACGTAAACGATTCGGTAACCAAATCCAAGTTTGACAACCTCTACGGCTGCAGGGAATCCCTGGTGGACGGAATCAAGCGGGCCACCGATGTGATGACCGCCGGAAAAGTCGCCGTAGTCTGCGGATACGGCGATGTGGGCAAGGGTTCCGCCCAAAGCCTTAGAGGCATGGGCGCCCGGGTGGTGGTAACCGAGATTGACCCCATCTGCGCGCTTCAGGCAGCCATGGCGGGCTACGAGGTAAACACGGTGGAAGACACCCTGGGCTGGGCGGACATCTATGTCACCGCCACGGGCAACCGGGACATCATCACCCTGGAGCACATGAAGAAAATGAAGGATCAGGCCATCGTCTGCAACATCGGCCATTTTGACAACGAGATACAGATGTCCCGGCTGAACAGGGAAGAGGGGGTAAAGCGGCTTAATATCAAACCCCAGGTGGACAAGTACATCTTCCCCGACGGGCACGAGATCTTTGTCCTTGCCGAAGGACGGCTGGTAAACTTAGGGTGTGCCACGGGCCACCCGAGTTTTGTCATGTCCAATTCCTTCGCAAACCAGACCCTGGCCCAGATCGATCTATGGAAAAACCGGGACAGCTACAAGCCCCAGGTTTACCGGCTGTCGAAAAAACTTGACGAGGAAGTGGCCCGGCTGCATTTAGCCAAGATAGGGGTTAAACTTACGGTGCTCAAGCCGGATCAGGCCGCCTATATCGGAGTGCCCGTGGAAGGGCCCTTCAAGGCGGATCACTACCGATATTAGACAAATGACCTAAAACCATAGGGACAGCGGACAGGGCATGGTACTATGGGAGCTAGACGGTCATGGCTTTTTCTGTAAGACGCTTTGGCGTCGCTTTTTCTGTATCATGCCGTGCGCTCCCATAGTACCATGCCCTGCCCGTTGTCCCCAGGGCTTCAGGTCATTTGTTTACGACAAAATAGCCGTGAAATAGACAAAAGTGTCATCTAAACAACACAAAAACGGCTAAAAGCGGCAGCCGGACAGGGCATTGGTCCTGGGGGAGCATACGGCATGATACAGGAAATGCGGCGCCAAAGCGCCCTACAGAAAATTTCATGACCGTCCGCTCCCCCAGGGCTAATGCCCTGCCCGGTTGCCGTATTTTGACCTATTTTTGTGTTATTTGTATAATACTTTTGTATAATTTAACAGGAGGCCTCCATGGAAAAGATTGCCAGCTTTCAGGTTGATCATCTCCGCCTTAAGCCGGGTGTCTTTGTATCCCGGAAGGATAAATTCGCTGATACGGTGCTTACCACCTTTGATCTCCGCTTCAAGGAACCGAACAGGGAACCGGTGATCGACATGCCCGCCCTGCATACCATTGAACATCTGGGGGCTACCTTTCTGCGGAATCATAAGGAATGGGGGCCAAGGGTGGTGTATTTTGGCCCCATGGGCTGCCGTACGGGATTTTATGTGATCCTCGAAGGGGACCTGGATTCTCAGGACGCGCTTCCCCTGATCCGGGAAATGCTTGACTGGATAGGGACCTTTGAAGGGGCCGTCCCCGGGGCCGCCCCCGCCGAATGCGGCAACTGGAGCGAGCAGAATCTGGACATGGCCAAATGGGAGGCCGCCCGGTATGGGGCGGTGCTGAAAAATCCCGGAAGGGAAAATCTGAACTACCCCTAAGATCCCATGAACATATCAAAAAAAGTTGCCTTTCAGATAGTAAGCGATATCAGCGAGATTATCAATCAAAGCGTTAACATGATGGATGATAAGGGGGTGATCATTGCCAGTACCAATCAGGAG
>JAISRD010000093.1 GCA_031273835.1 Treponema sp.
GATTATGGTATGGAGGTTAATGTTAAATGATATTGGAATAAGCGATGAAGAATTAAAAACAATAGATGCGAATTTGTATATATTATACGCTGAGAATGATATGATAAAAGAAGACCATTTATTGAGAATGGCGGATCTAATTAAAAATTGCAAGATAAAGAAAATAAAAGATAGTGTTCATTTGAATGTATACAAAAAAGAAGAAACGATAAAAGAAATCATCGAATATTTAAAATAAGGAAAAAAGCAAAAATGCCGCGTAACGGGCGGCGGGCAGGTAAAACTGCGGACCCGGCGGCCCCCGGGGTTTTATCCGCCTGGGTCGGCCGGCCTTGCTTCACGGATCCTTATATACCCGCCCGGGGGGAGGCTGACCGCGGTGCTTGACAACGGCGGGTAATAAAGAATAGAATTGAAACATCAAATTTCTGGAGGAAAAAGAATGAAAAAGGTACTGGTTTTTTTAATGGTCTTGCTCTGCGCTTCTTTCTTCGGCTGTTCAAAGTCCGATACGGGTACGGACAGCGCTGAAGGGGGCGATAAGACCTATGAAATCGTACTTGTGGTCAAACTGGAAGGAGTTGCATGGTTTGACAGTACCAGGGTAGGCATGGAGCGGTTCAATGCCGAATATCCCGATGTTAACGCGTATCAGATTGGCGCTTCCACCGCCGATCCCGCCGCCCAGGTGGCCCTGGTAAACGATCTGATCGCCAAGGGTGTGGATGCTATTCTGGTTATCCCCAATGATCCCGCCTCTTTAGTCCCCGCGTTCAGGAACGCGCGGCAGGCGGGGATCAAGGTTCTGACCCACGAAGCGGGCACCCAGTCCGACGCGGACTACGATGTGGAAGCCTTCGACAATACCGCCTATGGCGCCCATATGCTTGATGTTATGGCCGAATGGATGGGCGGGGAGGGCGTTTGGCAGCCCTTCGTCGGTCTTTTAACCTCTCCCACCCACAACCAGTGGGTTGACGGCGAGATTGCCCGGGCCCAGGCCCAGTATCCCGGCCTTTCCACCGCCCAGGACCGGATCGAGGAACATGAGGATCAGCAGCTTGCCTATGAGCGGGCTTTGGAACTGCTCCGGGCCAATCCCAACGTGAAGGCCATGATGGGTTCCGCCATGAGTACCGTTCCCGGCGTAGCCAAGGCTATCACCGAACGGGGGCTTATCGGCAGGGTGGCCGCCTTCGGTACCTGCCTGCCTTCGGTAGCCGGGGACTATCTTGAGTCCGGCGCCGCCCAGTCCATCCACTTCTGGGTTCCCGCCGACGCCGCCTATGCCACCGCCTCGGCGGCCTACAAGCTCCTTAAGGGCGAGGCCATAGCCGACGGAACCGATCTTGGCGTTAAAGGTTATGACAACATCATGATCAGGAATAACGACGCCGGTGTTCCGGTTATCTACGGACAAGCCTGGGTTGATGTCAATAAAGACAACCTTGACGAATGGAGAAATGCCGACGGCAGCTACAAGCTCTAAGGTTTTTTGTTAAACGAAGCTGTCCTGAGGGAACTAAAAATTCCTTCGGACGGCTTTCCTTATCTTCTTTGGATTTTCAACCCGGAGGGGCGGCATGGCCGAATCGTTTCTTGAATTGAAAAATATCACCAAGACATTTGAGGGGGTCAAGGCCCTGGATGATGTGGGGCTTTCCATAGGACGGGGAGAAATTCATTGTCTGGTAGGAGAAAACGGCTCCGGTAAATCCACGCTGATCAAGATCGTCGGCGGAGTGCATAAACCCGATTCGGGTCTTATCGTCATAAACGGAGTTGAATCAAAAAGTCTTTCTTCCATCGAGTCTATACGTTCGGGCATTCAGATCATCTATCAGGATCTTTCCCTCTTTCCCAATATGACCGTGGCGGAAAATATCGCCATGAACCAGATGCTCGAATCGAATAACCGGGTCATTAACTGGAAGATCATCCGTACCGAGGCCGGGAAGGCCCTTGAAGAAATCGGAGAGGAAATAGACCTCCGTGAGAGGGTGGAAAATCTTTCCATAGCCCGGAAACAAATTGTGGCAATTTCCCGGGCTTTAACCCAGAACGCAAAACTTATCATTATGGACGAGGCCACATCGGCGATTACCAAGGACGAGGTAAATCATCTCTTTGAGGTTATTGCCAAACTGCAAAAAAAGGGAATTTCCATTCTTTTCGTCAGTCACAAATTAAGTGAAGTATTTGAGATTGCGGAAAGGGTTACGATAATACGGGACGGAAAAAAGGTCGGCGATTATCCCGCGGCGGAACTGGATAACGACAGGCTTGTTTTCCTTATGACCGGGCACAATTTTAAGGTTTCGCCGTACCGGTTTAACTCCGCCGGGGCGGATACGGTCCTGTCGGTAAAAAATTTAAACAAGACCGGCCAGTTTACGGATATCAATTTTGATTTGAAGAAGGGCGAGATTTTAGGGATCACGGGCCTTATAGGTTCGGGCCGCACAGAGCTGGCCCTTTCCCTCTTTGGCCTCAACGTCCCCGACTCGGGGGAAATCAGGGTGAACGGCAGGGCCCTCAGCATAAGGCGGCCCCGTGACGCCATTACCGCAGGCATAGCCTATCTTCCCGAGGACCGCCTGACCCAGGGGCTTTTTGTCGAACAACCCATCGGTAACAATATTATTATCACCGTGCTGGATGAACTTCTTAATAAACTGAAGGTACTGGTAAAGAGCCGCCAGGAAAGGGCAAAAAACGACTGGGTAAAAAAACTCGCCATAAAGACCCCCAGCCACAGGGCCCCCGCCAACAGCCTTTCCGGGGGTAATCAGCAGCGGGTGGTTATCGCCAAATGGCTTGCCACAAGGCCCGCGGTTTTTATCCTGGACGGGCCTACGGTAGGGATCGACATCGGTTCCAAACATAATATCCATGAAATTATCCGGGGTTTGGCCGGAGAAGGCATGGCGATTCTTATGATCTCCGATGAGATTCCGGAGATCCTCGATAACTGTAACCGGATTCTGATTATGTCCGGGGGGCGTATCGTTAAGGAAATTCCGGACGCTTCAAAGATAAACGCCGAGGAGGTCTTCGACGTGATAAGCAAGCGGGCTGCGGAAAGTTTAGGAGCGGCGGGATGAAGAGAGAAAAATCTTTTTTTGGTGAGCTTTTTAACCATAACGAAACCTATTTAGCCCTGGTGCTGATCGTCTTTTCCATGGCGGTAACGGCGGTTAATCCGGTATTTTTTACGCTGGATAATTTCGCGGATTTGGTTAAGAATTCCACCGGAACCGCCATACTGGCCATCGGGGTTTTTATCGTCCTCCTTTCAGGCGGCACCGATGTTTCCTGTACCGCTGTAGCCATCAGCGCGGAATACATTGCCGCCCGTTTTCTTATCGCCACGGGGATAAACAATATCTTTGCCGCCTTTTCCATAGCCATTGCCGTGGGGATAATCCTGGGAGCCGTAAACGCGGTCTTTGTTTCGATCTTTAAGATACCGGTTCTTATCGCCACCCTGGGAACCTCAAGCCTCTTTCACGGCGCCCTGCTGCAGTTTGTGGGAACAAAGTCCCTGAATGTGGGCGATCTGCCCCAGTGTTTTAAGGATTTCGGGAATCTCAACATTATACAGTGGCGCCTTCCGGACGGTACGCCCTACGGGCTTTCGGTCTTTTTCGCCATACTCCTGGCCCTCCTGCTCTTAACCTGGTTTATCCTGCGGTTTACCATGATAGGCCGGGGTATCTATGCCCTGGGGGGCAACCCCGAGGCGGCCAAACGGACGGGGTTTAACCTCCACAAAATACAGTTTTTTATCTACTGTTACGCCGGTTTTCTCGCGGGGATTATGGGGATAATTCATATCAGCCTTATCAACTACGGCAATCCCATGTACCTGGTGGGAACGGAGCTTATCGTTATCGCCGCGGTAGTCCTGGGGGGAACCAGGATAACGGGCGGTACGGGGACCCTGACGGGTACCATGCTGGGGGTCGCCATGATCATGATACTCCAGAAAAATCTGGTCCTCATCGGCCTTTCATCCTATTGGCAGGATTTTTTTGTGGGTCTGATCATCGTTATCGGTGTTACCATAACCAATGTGCAGAATAAAATTAAAATCCGGAAGAAATCCGGTCCGGCGCTGGGAGTATAGTTATGGCGGAAAAAAAGAACAGCCTCGCGGTCCTCATGAACGATTACCGGACCAACCATGCCAAGAATATAACCCTGTTTATTCTGATGCTTGCAATCCTTGTTTTATTTTCGGCTTTGCGGCCTGACCGCTTTCCTACGCTGAGGAATTTCCGTTCTATGCTGGGCCAGTTTCCCGAATTCGGCCTTTTGACCGTGGCGATGATGCTCTCCATGGTGGTGGGTGGTATAGATCTTTCCGTGGTGGCCGTGGCCAACCTCTGCGGGGTTTTGGCGGCTATCCTTCTGGCGGCGGGGGAAAGCGCCGGGACGCTTTCCGGCGGGACCCTGGTTTTTCTGGCAATTATCACGGTACTGGTTGTGGCGGCGATCTGTGGAACCGCGAACGGCGCCCTTATAGCCCTGGCCGGGGTTCCGCCCATACTGGCCACCCTGGGGACCCAGGGCCTTTTGATGGGCCTGGCGATTATCTTTACCAAGGGCCACGGTATTACCGGTTTCCCCCCGGAAATCGACGTTATAGGAAACCGCTCCATACTCGGCATACCCATACCGTTTCTGATCTTCGCGCTTATGGCCGCCGTCGTAACCTTTATACTCCGCAGGACCCGGCAGGGGTTTAATATGTACATGTTCGGATCAAACCCCGTGGTTTCCCGTTTTTCCGGGGTCAACAATACCATGGTCCTTATCCGTACCTATATGCTTTCCGGCATTTTGGCGGGAATTTCATCGCTTATCATGATTTCCCGGACCAACTCCATGAGGCCCGGCTACGGCACCGATTACCTGCTCCAGGCCATACTGGTGGCCGTCTTGGGAGGAACGGACCCCAAGGGCGGATCGGCAAGCATGGCCGGTCTTGTGATGGGTATCATGATACTGCAGTTTACCCAGAGCGGTTTAAACATCATGGCCTTTTCGGCCTTTACGAAAAAATTCATCTGGGGGCTGGCGCTTTTGCTGATCATGGTGGTTAACTACCTTATCGCGGGGTACCACGAGAAGAAACGTATCAGGATGATGCGGGAATCATCCGGCGTCAAGGCATAATCGGTTTACTATTTTATATTTTTATATAGGAGGAGAAAATGAAAAAATTTATCAACAAAGCGGCGGATTTTGTGGATGAGATGATCCAGGGTATACTGGCCGCCCATCCGGATAAGGTAAAAATCGTTAACAACGATTACCGCTGTCTGGTTAACGCCAAGTTAAAGAAGGGTAAAGTGGGGATTGCCACCGGGGGCGGTTCGGGGCATCTTCCCCTGTTTTTAGGCTATGTGGGGGAGGGGATGCTTGACGGCTGTTCGGTGGGCGGCGTTTTCCAGTCTCCCTCGGCGGATCAGATGTTCGAGGTTACCAAAGAAATTAACCAGGGCGCCGGGGTTCTCTATATTTACGGAAACTACGGCGGGGATATTATGAATTTTGATATGGCCGCGGAAATGGCCGGCGCCGAGGATATTAAGGTCCTCTCCGTGGTGGCCGGCGAAGACGTGGCGTCCTCCCCCAAGGGACAGGAGGGGAAGCGCCGGGGCGTGGCGGGTATCTTCTTTGTATACAAATGTGCCGGCGCCGCCGCCGCGGGGCTCGCGAGCCTTGAAGAGGTAAAGCGTGTCGCTGATAAGGCCTGTGCTAATGTCAGGACCATGGGGGTAGCCCTTTCGCCCTGTGTGGTTCCCGAGGTGGGCAAGCCCTCCTTTACCATCGGTGAAAATGAAATGGAACTGGGTATGGGCATACACGGTGAGCCGGGGATTGAACGGGGTCCTCTTAAAACCGCCGATGAGATCGTCCAGGTTATGATGGAAAAAATCATCGCCGATCTGCCCTATAAACCGGGGGATGAAACGGCGGTACTGGTGAACGGACTTGGGGCGACCCCCAAGGAGGAACTTTATGTGATGTACCGCAAGGCCGCCGAAATATTAAAGGAAAGGGGGATCAAGGTATTCCATGTTTATGTAGGCGAATACGCAACCTCCATGGAAATGGCCGGCGCGTCAATTTCCCTCTTAAAATTGGACGATGAACTTAGGGCTCTTCTGGCCAAGCCGGCCAATACGCCCTTCTTTGAGCAGGTTCAACTGGAGGTATAGGATGTCCGACACCGGGCCTTCGCTGGCCTTAAAGGATATAAAGGCCCTCTTTGCCGCCATGAGGGAAACCATGGTTTCCAACCGGGATTATCTTATTGAACTTGACGGGGTCATGGGGGACGGCGATCTGGGCCTTACCATGTCCAGCGCCTTTAGCGCCGCCGCGGCGGATATTGCGGAAATGGAAGAGACCGATCTTGGAAAGGTATTTATCAAGGGGGGTATGTCCATGGCCAAGGCCGCCCCTTCCACCATGGGTACCCTTATGGGGACCGGTTTTATGCGGGGCGGCAGGGCGGTAAAAGAAAAGACCGAACTTTCTTTGGCGGACATGGCGGTATTTTGGCGGGCCTTCGTGGAGGGCCTTATGGAACGGGGCAAGGCAAAGCCGGGGGATAAGACGATCATCGATGCCCTGGACCCAGCGGCGGCGGCGCTGGAAAGGGCCGCCGCCGCGGGTAAATCCTTAAGCGAAGGCTTTGCCGAAGCCAATGCCGCCGCCCGGGAGGGTCTTGAAAAAACAAAAACCATGGCCGCCCAATTTGGCAGGATGGCCTATAATCAGGAAAAGTCCCGGGATAAAATCGATCCCGGCGCCGTGGCGGGTTCGCTGCTCATCAAAACTTTTCTGGACATAACGTCCGCTTTATAGGAGTTTAACATGGAGATCAAAAAAATAAAGGCCTGTAAGGTTACGGAAAAAAACTTTGCCCCCTTTGGGCAGTATATTTCCACAAAAAACAGAAAGGCCGATTCGGCGAATAAGGTTTTTTCCTTTTGGAATTCCCTCGGGGCGGTTAAGATCAAGGGAGAGACCTCGATCTGTATCGTAAAAACCCTGCCCCAAAAACAAATGAGGGAAGACGGGATGGAACACCACAAAAAAACCTCCGAGGTGCTTGTCGCTGCGGGGGATATGGTGGTGGTGGCGGCCCTTTCGGATGACGCCAATCCCAAATTCCCCGACCCCGCCAAGGTTAAGGCATTTGTCGTTCCCGGGGGCGACGCGGTAATCTTTAGTCCCGGCGTATGGCATCACGCGCCTTTAGCGCTCAAAGAGGCCTGTAATGTCTATGTTATCTTTGATAAGACAACGCCGGACAAGGACTTTTACTATGTGGACCTGGCGAAGCAGTTCGGCTTTAACTGGGAAATAGCGGTTTAAGCAAAAGCGTCCGGCCCGGCCTACATAAGGGGTTCCAGCGCCTGATAGAGGGCGCGGAACTTTTTGAACCCCCCGTCGTAGAATTCCCGGTATTCCGCCCTGGGCCGGATTTCATCTTCATAACTGACCCATTCGGTGATGGAGGACAGGCCGGGAAAGAACCCCGTTCCCAGGGCGGCGAGGAATGCGTCTCCGTAGGCGGCGCCTGTTTTTTCCCGGGGGATAAGCTGGGGGCAGCCGGTGATATCGCTGATGATCCGCAGAAATTGACGGCTCTTTGCGATACCGCCGACGGCAAATATGCGCTTTGCCGTCACTCCCGCCTCTGCCAGGGCCTCGATGTTATGCCGTACCCCATAACCCAGGGCCTCCTGAAAAGCCCGGTACACATCTCCGGCTTTGGTCCGCAGGGTCATGCCGAAAAGCGCCCCCCGCGCGCCGGGTTTGTTGATCGGGGTCCGTTCGCCGGCAAAGTAGGGAAGGAGCAGGAGCCCCTCCGCGCCGGGACTTGACCCTTCGGAAAGGGCCTCCCACTGGGTAAAGTCCCTGCCGGGAAAGGTTTCCCGCAGCCATTTGAAGAGGTTGCCCGCCGAAGTCATCCCCCCGGCAAGAATATGGCTTTCGGGGCTGACAAAATAACTTGCCCAGAAGGCATCCTGGGGAAGGAGATGCGGGGTCTTGAGGATGAAAAAATTGCTCGATCCGTACATCATCATCATATCCCCGTCCTGGTGGAGCCCCGCGGAAACCGCCTCGGCGGCGGCGTCGGCGGTACCGCAGATCACCGGGGTTCCCGCCGCAAGGCCCGTCATTTCCGCGGCCTGGGGGCTTAGTTCTCCGGCTATGTCCCGGCTCCAGAGCAGTTCGGGGAGTCTTGCAATTTCCGTTACTTCCCCCTCATAGGCGGGGTCCCAGCGCTGTTTCCGTATGTCGTAGAGGGGGCTGTAGGCCATGGCGTCGTAAATATCCAGGGTATAACGGCCGGTAAGCTTAAAAACAAGATAGCCCGAGGCGGTAAGAAAGCGGGCCGTTTTTTGATAAATTTCAGGCTCGTGGTTTTTTATCCAGAGTATTTTCGGACAGCAGGATTGGCTTGAAAGGTTCTGTCCCGCCATGGCAAAAATTTCCTTAACGCCGATCCTCTCTTCTAAAAGCTTGATTTCCTCCTGGGCCCGGCTGTCGATGCCGTAGAGTATGCCCGGCCTCAGCGGCCTGCCGTGATCGTCCACCGGGAGAACGCAGGGGGCGATGGTGGAAATTCCCAGGGCTTTGATATCCCCCGGGGCAATTCCCGGAGTTTTTAAGAGGGTCCTGGTGAGGCACAAAAAATCGTTCCACCATACGCCGTCGGCGTCCTGTTCGGCCCAGCCCGGATGGGGCATGGAAAACTCGTGGGGTACGCGGTGATCCGCCAGAATTTTACCCTTAAGGTCCGTGATTACCCCCCGTGCGGCGCTGGTTCCAATATCAATGCCGAGAAATAGTTCCATATTATCCCCCGATAAGCTTAAGGCCTTCCAAAATTTGACATTTTAGAAGGGCCGGCTAAAGCGTTATTTTTCCCCTGTCCAGAATGGGCCTGCCGTCAAGATAAACGATCCCTTCCTTCCTGGTATCTTTGATTATATCCCAATGGATGGCCGATTGATTAGTTCCCCCGCATTCGGGGTAGGCCCGTCCCAGGGCGATGTGTACGGTTCCGCCTATTTTTTCATCAATGAGTATATCGTTACAGAACCGGGTAACAAAGGGGTTTGTGCCTAAGGCGAATTCCCCCAGGGATTTTGCGCCGTCATTTTTGTCCAGCACGGAACGAAAGAAATCCTGCTCCGTGGAGGACTGGGCCCGGATCAGTTTCCCCTTTTCCCAGACTAAACGTATGTCCCTGACAAGACGGCCGCTTAAAACACCGGGAAATTCAAAGTAGATGTGCCCGTCTTCCGTACCGTTTACCGGGGCCGTGGCAATCTCCCCGTCGGGCATATTATTGACCCCGGCAAAGGGAACCCAGCGGCGTCCCTCGACGGAAAAACGAAGGTCCGTATCCCGGCCGGTAATGCGGATTTCCCGGCCCCGGTTTAAGATTTCCGCCCAGGCCGCCCATTTTTTCGCTTCATTTTCCCAGTCGAGAAAACAGGAGTCAAAGAACATGTCCAGAATGGTCTCATAATCGGTTTGGGCGGCCTGGGCAAAACTTTCATTGGGTACCCGGACCAGACACCACCGGGTCTTTTCCCAGCGCAGGGAGGAGATCTTTCCCATGGCCCGCTGGTTCGCCGCCAATATTTCGGAGGCGACGCCGGCGAGTTCATAGAGATTGTGGGCCCCCCGGAGACCGATATATACATCGGCCCATTCCATGCCATAGGCTTCGATTTCCGGCGCCCAGTTTATCTGTTCGGCGCTGCCAAAGCGCAGCAGGGAATGGCGCAGGGTTTCCGAAAGAAACTGTACCTGGGGAAAGCCCCCCGCCTTGATAACCGCCCGGTAAACCGACTGAACCAGCGGAAGGGTTTCGCCCTCTATCATGGCGATCATCACCCTTTCTCCCGGAACTACCCTGGCGGAATAGTTAACCAGCAGTTCTCCTAAACGATCCCAGCGCCGGTCCATGGCTACCTTAAGGTTTTACGGAAATCCTTAACCTTGTCCATAAATTCTTTAACCCGCCCCTGGTCTACGGGGTTAAAAAAAGCGCCCCCCTCTTTGAAAACGGTCCCCGTTACCGCCCCGTCGGCTATGGAAAGCTGTTCCGTTACGTTGGAAAGATTCACCCCGGTATTTACAAAGACCGGCGTATCCGCCGCTGCGGTTTTTACCAATTTGAGAACCGAAGTATCCGTGGCGGACCCCGCCGTCAGCCCCGAAACGCACAACGCGTCGGGAAGGCCGTTAAAAACCGTGGACCGGGCAATGTCTTCCGTTTTGCGGCTGCCGAGGTAGGAAGCCGCTTCGGGGACTATGTTAAAGAGGAGCTTTACCTTCTGAGCCCCTATGGCATACTGATGGCGGACAACTTCACCGCAGTTGGGATTCCAGAGCCCGAAGTCCGACGCATAGACACCGGTAAAGATCTCCCTGACAAAGAGGGCGTCCACCGCCATGGCAAGATCTATTGACGCCCCCGGGTCCCACAGTACGTTAACCCCATGGGGAACGGTAATGTCCCGCTTAAGTTCACCAATAACCCGGGCCATGGCCGTATAGGTTACCGGTTCCACTTTTGTAAGATAGGGAAGGCTGAATTCATTGGAAAACATTACCCCGTCAACCCCGCCGTTTTGCAGAGCCATGAGATCCTTTCGGGCCTTTTCCACAACCCAGTCCATCCCCTTCCCGTGGTCGTACCGGGGGTCTCCCGGCAAAGCCTGCAGGTGGCACATGGCGATTACCGGTTTTTTTACGCCGAAAATTTCATCAAGCCAAGACATCTTTTCCTCCGTATGATGTAAAAGCATACCGGAAGGGGCCGGAAAAAACAAGGCTTTCATAAATGGCTGTCAGATCCTGCAATATTTAGGAATTTTTTGTAAAAAAATCAAAATTTTTCTTGACATTTGCTATTTTTGGGATACAATAATTTAACTTCGGGGATAGCCCGGGGAAATTATTCAGTTTTTGGAGGAAGAAAAATGGGAATTAAAGCAAAGATTCTTGCAGTGTTTACCGTCATCGCCCTGGCAGCGCTCATGAGCTGCGGCGGCGGAGCGGCGCCAAGCGGCGGCGGCGGGGAGGTCCAGGCTGTGGGGCTCCACGGTTCGCCCGATGAGGAATACTATCAGCTGCAGTTTGTTTCCGGCGTGGAATATTGGTTCCCCGTCTATGAGGGCTTCAAGCAGGCCGGCAACCTTCTGGGGGTTAAGACCTTCTATGTGGGGTGTACCGAATACGACGCCAACAAGGAAGTCGAAGTATTTGAGCAGACCCTGGCGAAGAACCCCAAGGGTATCTACCTTTCGCCGATCACCGCGGAAGCCTTTAAAGAGCCGGTCGATCGGGCCATTGCCCAGGGTGTAGCGGTTGTTACGATGGCCTCCGATTCCCCCGATTCCAAACGGCATGGGTATATTACTTCCGATAATGTCAATGAAGGACAGCACGCGGCCCGGGCCATTGCCCAGGCTTTGGGGGGCCAGGGAAAAGTAATGACCCTGCGTAATCCCGGACAGACCAATCATGATATTCGTATCGATACCTTTATTGCCACCATGAGGGCCGAATTCCCCAACATCCAGGTTGTGGCCGATTCTCCCACCAACCAGGATCCGGACAAGGCCTATTCGGCGGTAATGACCGTCGCGCAGATGCATCCCGATCTGGGCGCCGTCTTTATGCCCGAAGCCAGTTCCGCCATGGGCGCTTCCCGCGCCGCGGTTGAGCTGGGCGGCGGCAAGGCCAATATTAAGGTCATGTGCTGCGACGTAAACGAGCAGATTCTCGATATGCTTCAGACCGGCGATATGTTCGGCGCCATCAACCCCGACCAGGGTATGCAGGGCTGGTTCGGTATGCTCGTTCTTTTTACCGCCGCCCATCCCGAACTGATTAACCCCATGAACGGCAAGAAAGCTATGGGGCTTAATCCCACGTATATCCCCTACCTTGACAACGGTCTTAACCTGGTGACGGCCGAAAACGCCCAGTACTTCTACGTAGATAAATACGCCGAGTCCCTGGGTTACAAGAATATTCAGGATATGCTGGGTCCCGGCGGCCCGAAATAAGGGGCGCTTTTTAGCATTGTTATGAAGGCAAAAGCTCAAACAGCGGTCTGTTTGGGCTTTTGCCCGGTTTAGGAGGGCTTGTAACGGACAAGCCCTTATAGCTTTCTTATAAATGGTGAGTGATTTGAGCGAGCATTTATTGGAACTAAAGAATATCTCCAAGTCCTTCGGAACCAACCAGGTTCTTTTCGGCGTAAACTTTACCCTGGACCACGGAGAGATTCACGCGATTATCGGGGAAAACGGCGCGGGTAAATCAACCATGATGAATATCATCGACGGCCTTTTCGCGCCCGATTCCGGGGAGATTTACCTTGAGGGAGAGCAGGCCAAGATAAGCAGCCCTATCGACGCCCAGAAATTGGGTATAGGTTTTGTACACCAGGAAATTGCCCTCTGCCAGGATGTATCGGTGGCCCAGAATATATTCATGTCCCAGGTTCCCATGGACGTAGGAAAAAGAGCCTTCATGAATTATAAAAAGCAGGCGTTGGAGGCTAGGACGATTCTAAACCAGCTTGACAGCGGTACGATTGAACCTACAGCGCTGGTGATGAACCTGAGTATTTCCAGTCAGCAGATCGTGGAAATTGCCAAGGCCCTGTCCCGGAAATGCAGGGTCCTTATTCTGGACGAACCCACGGCGGCCTTGAGCGAGACCGAAACAAACGCCCTGTACAAAATAATGAGGCAGCTTTCAAGTCAGGGTATAGGGATCATCTATATAAGCCACCGCATGTCGGAAATTTTTGAAAATTGCGATACCGTGTCGGTACTTCGGGACGGATCGATGATATCCAAATATAAAGTAAAGGAAGTTACATCGGTACAGCAGCTGGTTAACGATATGGCCGGCCGGGAAGTAACGATGCTGTACCCTGACAAGCGGCAGACTCCGCGGACGGAAAAAGATCATGTATTGCTGGATGTGAGAGACTTAAGCGATGAGAACGGCAGATTTTCAAATATCAATTTTAAGCTCCACAAGGGCGAGATACTCGGGTTTTCCGGCCTTATAGGTTCGGGACGCAGTGAAGTCATGCAGGGGATCACCGGTTTGCGGCGCTTAAAAAGCGGCAGGGTTGAATTCTTAGGGAAGGATATTACCGGCCTAAAGCCGGGTAAGGTCTTTTCCCGGGGACTGCTCTACATGTCGGAGGACCGCAAACAGACGGGTCTCTTTCTTGATATGAGCATTTCCCCCAATATCAGCGCCGTCCATAGAGACCTTATCGTAAAAAACGGGATGATACAGGCCGGACTTGAAAAGAAACTTGCCAGAAAGATGGTGGGGGATCTGAACGTTAAGGCCTACGGCATAGATCAGTTTGTGATGGATCTTTCCGGGGGTAATCAGCAAAAGATATTCCTGGGGAAACTTTTGGCAAAAAAGCCCGCCGTTGTGATCCTGGACGAACCCACCCGGGGTATTGATGTGGCGTCCAAGGCGGAAATACACAGGCTGCTCCGCAGTCTGGTTGCCGAGGAGATAGGGGTTATTATTGTTTCTTCGGAACTCAACGAAATTCTCGGTATGTGCGACCGGGTGGCGGTGATGAACGAAGGATCTTTAGTCGGGGAAGTGGAGGGGGAAGATATCAATACCACCAGTATTATGTATTTTGCCTCGGGCGCTTTCAGAATTGACAGTAAACAAACCAGTAACGGAGCTTCGAATGAGTGACAAGTTAAATATGGACATGACAAAAAGCAAAGTGGGGATAAATGTCAGAAGGCTTGCTGTTTTTCAGCTTAGGGAGATAAATCTGCTTGTAATACTCCTTGCGCTGATTATCGCCCTTACCATTTTTTCGCCCTATTTCGCAAAATGGGCAAACATCAAGGTTGTACTGGGTTCCCTTTCGATTGACGGTATTGTCGTTATCGGGATGACGATCATATTGATCTCAGGCGGCATCGATCTTTCCGTGGGTTCCATGATGTGTCTTTCCATGACTATCATCGCCAAGCTCTTTTTAAGCGGTATAAATCCCTGGGTAGCCGCGTTGATGGCGGTGCTTATCTGCGCGGCCATCGGAGCCTTTATGGGGTTCCTTGTTACCTATGTCCGCTTAAGCCACTTTATTGTTTCCCTGTGTTTTATGGGCATAGCCCGCGGCGTGGTGCATACCCTTACGACGGGGACTCCTATTTCGCTGGTCCGGGTTCTAGGCGAGGCTCCCAAATTCCGTTATCTGGGACAGGGGCAGATTGGGGGCTTTCTGCCTATGACGGTGGTGCTCTTTGCTGTCATCGCAATCCTGGCGGAAATTGTCGTCAGAAAATCTCTCCTTATGCGGCTTGTTTTTTATACGGGGAGCAATGAAAAGGCCGCCGCCTATTCGGGAATTAACGTTAAGCGCGTTAAAATGCTTACCTGCGTGGTCTGTTGTATATTTGCCGCCCTCGCCGGCGTTATCTATGTCAACAAGTTCTCTGGGGTTCCTGTTACCGCCGGGGCGGGGCTGGAAATGACCGCCATTGCTTCCGCCGTTATCGGCGGGGTCAGCATGAACGGCGGTAAGGGATCCATACTCGGCGCCATCCTGGGACTTTCGCTTATGGCCCTGGTACAGGACGCTTTAACCCTGTTCAATGTCCCCGCCTTTTGGCAGGAACTGATACGGTACATTATCGTATTAGGCGCCGTGGTAATTGACGCACTAAGGCAGAATGCCGCCCTGCGGCGAACGGAATAAATGGTTAGGTGCATCGCCGCAGCGCTGTTTTCGGTCTTTTCGCTTTTGGCGGTATTCGCCTGTGCTGAAAGCGGTATTGCGGTTGTAACGCCCCTTAATACCTATTCCGAAGAAGATATCCTCAAAAAGGCCGAAGAGTACTGTAAAGAATACGGTATGCTCCCCGCCGAGGTAAAGGCGGATACGGAGATATGGAAGCGTCTTGTTGACGATGTGATAAGAGAATATGTCTATGCGGACCTGAGCCTGATACACGCCGGGGAAATTAAGGCGGAGGGGGATCCGCCGGTAAGCGAAGAGGAGATCCGTTCCAAATACGAAAACCTTCTTTTTTCACAAAAGCAATATTTTGCCGACAAAAAGGAGGTCGTAACCGGCGCTGTACTGTATCCCCGGGACCCCATAGTCTATTATCCCCGGGGGCTTAAGTGGGTTAAGACCTTTACCGTTCCCTTTGAAGCGGCCGTACGGGGGCAGGCGGCCATATTCCTCAGCGAAGAAAAATTAGATGACTATGACAGGCTTGTAAACGCCGCCGAAAACGACATGGCCCCGCTGCTTAATGAACTGCGGCAAAAGCTTAAAGGGAACTTTGACGAAGTGGCGGCCGAATACGGCGGCGATGATGCCGAAGAACTGCTCTACGACGAAGATTTTGAACTTTTCTTCGCCCAGCTTGCGGCGTTAAAAACCCTGAAAGAAATAGGGGATATCGCGGAATACAATGTCTACCAGGGTCATGCGTTCATGATCCTGGTCCGGCGGCCTGATTATATTGAAGTGCCCTATGAAATTGCCAGGGGAGATATTGAAGCTTCAATAAAAAACGCCAAAACTATCCTTCAGCATGATAAACAGATGAAAAAGCTTTATGCCGAAGCGGTCGCTAAAGGTTCGGTAAAAGTCCGGATGAAGGAAACACTGGGAGGGTAGGGCATGGCCTTTATGACGTCAAGAATCGGACTATATGAAAAGGCAATTTGTTTAAAGCTTGATTGGGAAGCTAAACTGGATTTGGTCCGTTCTTCAGGATTTTCCTTTTTGGAACTGAACATTGACGCCTCGGCGGACAGGCTCCCGCGGCTTTACGATGGAACCATAAGCGCCCTTTCCCTGCGCCGGGCGGCGGAAGCATCGGGTGTTCCCGTTGAAACCATGGCGCTTACGGCAAACAGGGCTTATCCCCTCGGATCGGAGGAGGTCTCCGTCCGGGAAAAGGGCCTGGACCTTGTAAGGCGGGGCCTTGTTTTTGCCCACGATGCGGGCATCAGGCTTATACATTTTGCCGGTTACGATGAACACGGCGAGAAATGCAACCCCAAAACCGAGGCTCTTTTTTTTAAGGCCCTTGATTTCTGCGTCAGGGAAGCGGCGGCGGCGGGGGTAGTCCTTGCCATTGAAACCATGGATACCCCCTTTATGGCAAGCGTGGAGCGTATCATGGCCATTGTGAGGATGATTGATTCCCCCTATTTGCAGTGTTACGCCGACGTGGGAAACTTAAGCGCTTCGGGGTTTGATACGGCGCGGGAACTTACCCTGGGGGGCAGGCACATCGTGGGGATACACCTTAAGGATACTAAACCGGGCGTCTATAGGGATATACTCTTTGGCGAAGGAACGGTTGATTTTGAAAACTGTTTTAGGACCCTTGCCGGCATGGGCTATAACGGTTTTCTTACGGCGGAAATGTGGTGTTATGATAATGAGGAATTTCATACTTACTTACCCAAAGCGGCTTCTTTCCTTTTTAAAAAACTGGAAGTTGCCGTTAAAGGAGAAACGCTGTGAAGTGCAAATGTTTAATGGGAATTGACATGGGCGGTACCATGGTAAAGGCGGCTTTGTTCAGCCTTGACGGTAAGGAACTGGCCGTTGCGGGGAAACGGCTGACTATTCTGTACCCCGGTAAGGACATGAATGAACGCAGTATTGAAGAAGCGGAACAGATGACCTGCGAAGCCATAAGGGAGGCGCTGGAAACGGCTGATCTTGATCCCGCGGATATACTGGGAATAGGGGTTACGGGGCAGGCGAACGGTTCCTATATGTTTGACGAAAACGGAAAACCCACCCATAACGCGGTACTGTCGGGCGACATGAGGGCAAAAAATTATATCAAAAAATGGTATTCCGACGGTACCTATAAAAAGCTGCTTCCCAAAATACGGCAGGCAATTTGGGCGGGCAATGTACCTGCGGTAATCGCGTGGTTTAAGGATAACGATAGGGCGACGCTGGATAAAACCAGGACCATCGTAACGGCCAAGGACTATGTACGTTACCTTCTAACCGGAATCTTCTGCCTGGAATTAACCGAGGCCTCAGGCATTGCCAGTATGGATCAAACCTCCGATACGATTACCGAAGAAATATTCTCCGCCTACGGTATTTCCGAATACCTGGACAGGCTGCCTAAAAAGATCGCCGCCTGTACTGAAATTGTCGGCTATGTAACCGAAAAATGCGCCCAAAAGACCGGCCTTAAGGCGGGTATCCCTGTGGTAGGCGGTCAAATGGATACGGGCGCTTCAATTGTGTCTGTGGGCGTAACTGATGAAACCAAATGGGGCATCATAGTCGGCACCTGGGGCATCAATGCTTTTCTTAACAGGACCCCCATTATTTCGCCGGATATCTTCATGGTATACCATTATTGTACCGATGAATTTTGGGAAATCATGGAAGGAAGCTCCACTTCGGCTACCAATCTGGAATGGTTTATTGATAATTTTCTGGATCGGGACAGGGAAGCCCATATTTATGAAAAATGCAGTCAACTGGTGGAACAGGCTCCGTGGCGGGATACGATTCTCTTTCTTCCCTTCCTCTATGGAACCAATGTTAACATTGATTCCAAATCGGCCTTTATAGGGCTTAAGGGACACCACGGTCCCGCTTCTCTGGTCAGGGCAATTTATGAGGGAGTTGTGTTCTGCCACTGGTATCACCTTGAACGGCTCCAGAAATTTGCGCCCATGCCCGACGTGATCCGCATGGCGGGGGGGGCGGCCCGGTCGAAGACCTGGATGCAGATGTTCGCCGACATTCTGGGGGTCAGCGTGGAAGTTCCCGAAGCCGAAGAATTGGGCGCCCTGGGGGTTGCCATGATGGCCGGGATAGGAGTGGGGGCCTATAAAAATGTGGCGGAGGCCGCGGATATCTGTACCAGGATAAGCGCCCGCTATGAGCCCGATCCTGAGAAGCACGGCTACTACGTGAAAAAATACGCCGTATACAAGGCAATCATTGACGCCCTTGATCCGGTGTGGGAAATGGTAGACGCCCTGGGGTAACACGGCGCTTTTCATTCATGACGGCGCGGAGCCCTCCTTAAAAAAACCGGAGGGCTCTTTTTGTACGCCTAGATCTCGATAACTATTTTCGTTACTTCCTTTTTGTTTTGAATGTTGGTCGTGAGGGCTTCCTGGAGCTGGTCCAGTTTGAAGCGGTGCGAAACCATGTCCCGTACCTTAATGGTGCCTGAACTGATGGCGGAGAGCGCCGCTGGGTAATTGTGGCAATAACGGAAACTGCTTACGATGGTCGCCTCTTTCATCAAAAGGCCGTTTAGGTCCACCGCCTGGGTGGGTTCGCCGAACATCCCGATAACGACCATGACACCGCTGCTTTTAAGGAGTTCCAGGCTTTGGGTAACGGCCTTTTGTGAACCGGTACATTCAAAAACCTTGTCAACCCCGCCGCCGGACAGTTTCTTTATCCGGGCCACCACATCCTCTTCGTGGTCGTTGAAGATGTGTCCGACGCCCAATGACTTTGCCTTTTCCAGGCGGATCCTGTTATGATCCGTAAGGTAGACATCGGTAATCCCCTGGGCCTTGAGCACCTGGGCTACGCAGAGGCCTATACAGCCGCCTCCTAAAACTGCCGCGCTTTGACCGAATTTTATGCCGCTTTGCGATACCGCGTGAATACCTACCGCCAGGGGCTCGGCAAGGCAGGCATCGGCCGTGTCGGTACCGGGGGCAACCTTAAAGACCAGGTTTCCCGGCCAGGCCAAAAATTCCTTAAAGGCCCCTTTACAGCCCGGTACGGACATAAAGATCATTTCGGGACACATATTGTAAACGCCGGAAAAACAGGTGGGGCACTTAAAACAGGCCTTCCCCGGTTCTACCGCCACCATATCGCCGGGCTTGAGGTGTTTTACATTTTTGCCCACGGCTTCTACAATGCCCGCCGGTTCATGCCCCAGAACATGGGGAAACTCCAATACCCAGGCCCCGATTCGGCCGCTCTTAAAGAATTCCAGGTCGGCGCCGCAGACGCCCACATGCTTGACCCGTACCAGAACATCATCGTCTCCGTATTCCGGTACAGGCAATTCACCCATTTCAACTTTTCCCGGCCCCATTAAAAGAGCCGCCTTCATCATATTTGCCATAAAATCTCCTTACCAAAAATCCCGCGGATTTTTGTCATTTGGGCTTGTCCGCCCAGAATAGAACTTACCCCCGGCTTATTCCTTTGGAGCCGTGTTTTCATCTAACTCAATATACGTATCGTCCTTAACAACGAAGGCGATTCGGAAATTGGGCGCGATTTCCATGGGCTCAAAGATAACTTCGTCCGCGTCTTTTAAGTATTTTTCCATGTCATCAACCAGATAGGCGACATGAGGATGCTTGTGCAGGACCTCGGGAATACAACTGCCCTCTTCGAATTTCAGGTATTCGATTTTGTAGTCATATTCATCGACACTTTTGTTCGACCAACACTTTAAATTCTCCCAATAGATCATTCCCTCTTTTTTTGTGGTAAGCGGAATGCCGACATGTTGATAGATAGCTGACATAATGTTCTCCCTCTTCGTTTAGTTTCCGTTAGGGTGTGGCACGTACGAATGTTGACATATGCTAAACCCGTTTTTACAATTGTAAAGAAAATATCTTGTCAAATTTCTGGAATATCTTGTCATTTCCGATCCGGTGAACCTCTTATCTTGAAATTATCACTTAATAATTGCAAAAAAATGAAAAAAATACTTGACAAATGCTAAAACGCGCCGTATCATTTTTTATTATTTCTTCCCGACAGGCTGTTGTATGAAATTTGAGCTGGTACATGACGTTAATGTTTATTTGGCGGAAACTCCCATCTGGGACAAAAGGAATAGATGCCTCTATTGGACCGATATGTTCGGGGGGGCGGTTTTTGAGTACCAGCCCGAAAGCGGGGCGGAGCGCAAATGGTCCACCGGAAAGCTCATCGGTTCTGCAGTTCCCTCGGAAGATCCTGATCTGCTCTTTGCGGCCCTGGAGGACGGGATGTACCGGCTGGATAAGGCATCGGGTTCTCTGTCGCTTATCGCGTGCCCCGAACCGGGGAACACGAAAAACCGGTACAATGACACGCGGATTGATTCTGAGGGCCGGATTTATACGAGCAGCGTGGCCAATACCTATGCCACTCCCGATTATACCCCGGATCAGACCGGGGCTTTTTATCAGATTGAACGGGACGGAACGGTAAAGAAACTCCTTGACGGCATAAACCAGCTTAACTGTATGGTATGGAACCTTGACAATACCAAGATGTGGGTCGCCGATACCTACAACAAAAGACTTCTTGAGTGGGATTATGATCCTGCCCTGGGGGCTGTGGGAAGCTGCCGGACGGCCCTTGATTTTAACGGAAAGCAGGAAACCCCGGACGGTATGAGCGTTGATAGCGAAGGGAATCTTTATATCTGCCATTGGAGCGGAAAGATCAGCCTTTGGGATAAAAACCTTGTCTGGAAGGAAGATATACCCTTCCCGGTGGAACAGGTCTGCGCCTGCGGTTTCGGCGGCGATGATATGAAGGATCTTTATGTTACCACCGCCCGCTATAATTATACTCCGGAACAGCTTAAGGACAGACGCGGCGCCGGGGGTATCTTCATGGCCCGCAGTCCCATTGCGGGGCTGCCGGATCATTTTTTAAAATAATCCGTATAACAACGGGAATCATTCTTTGGAGGTATTTGCATGAATTCACTGGAGCGGGTAAGCGCGGCGCTTAAACGGGAGCCGCTGGACAAGGTTCCCCATTTTGAATGGCTCGTTGATAAAGTGGTGGTTGACGCCCTTATGCCCGGCGGACACAGCTTTGAGGAATTCAGCGCCGCCTTTACCGACGCGATTTGTGTGGATATCAATTACAGTACCGAGGATCTGGGGGACGGTACGTTCAGGGATGAATGGGGGATGCTCAAAAAGTACACCCAGGAATCCCATTCCTTCCCTGTCGACGGTCCCATTCATAACATGGAGGAACTTGAAGCCTATACGCCGCCCGATCCCTATAAGGAGGGGCGCTATAAGAGCCTTGAGGAACTGCTGGAAAAATACGGCAAAGAAAAGGCCGTAATACTCCACATGAATGATATATGGTCTATTCCTTCAAGGCTCATGTCCTACGAGGATTTTCTTATTAACATTATGGATGAGCCTGATTTCATTAAGGCCCTGGTAAAGATGACGGTGGACGAGCAGATCCTTTTGGCCCAGGAAGTGGCTAAAACGGGCTGTAAATTTATCTATACCGGCGATGATGTGGCGGACAGCAGCGGCCCCACAATCTCTCCCGCCCTGTTTGAGGAAATTTTTTATCCCGAACTCAGGCGTATTATCGGGGCCTACAAGGATATGGGATTTTTCCTGCTGAAACATACCGACGGTTTTATCATGCCCCTGCTTGACTATTACCTTGACGCCGGTATCGATATGCTCGATCCCATAGACCCCATAGCGGGAATGGACCTTAAGTATATCAAGGATACCTATGGTTCCCGTATCGCCATCAAGGGAAATGTAAACTGCGCCACCACTTTGGTCTTCGGTACCGTGGATGAGACGGTGGCTGAAACCAAACACTGCCTTGAAGTGGCAAAGGGCAGTACCGGTTATGTATGTTCTTCCAGTAATTCTATACACAGTTCCGTTAATCCCGCGAATTATAAGGCCATGCTGGAAGTGATAGACGAATACGGAAAATATTAAGGAGGGTACTAATGGATCTGTTAATGGGGATAGACCTTGGTTCAACCAGCGTAAAGGCTGTAATTTACGATACCTCAGGCCGGCCGGCCGCCAGCGCTTCCACTAAGCTGGACGTAAGCAATGATGATCCTGCCCATCCGACCTGGTGTGTGTGGAAATACGAGGATGTCTGGAACAGCGTAAAAACGGTAATCTCCCAATCCGTGAAGGACATTCCCGCCGGAGGGAAATTACGGGCCATCGCGGTTACCGGGTTCGGCATGGACGGGCTTCCCCTGGACAAGGACGGTAAAGAGTTATTCCCCCTTATTTCCTGGCATTGCCAGCGGACCCTGCCGCAGTTTGAACAGACCCGGAAAATCATCGATGAAAAAGAAATGTTCACCGAAACCGGTATGCGGCCCTTTGTGATAAACAGCATCTACCGTATTATGTGGATGCAGCAAAACAAGCCTGAGATTATTGAAAAGACCGACAAGTGGCTCTTGATTGAGGACTATGTAAACTATAAACTTTCCGGCGAAAAGCTTACCGACTTTTCCATGGCTTCCACCTTTTCCGCCATGGTACAGCAGACCCATACCTGGTCGGAAAAAATCATTTCCAAGTTGAATCTTCCCGCTCATATTTTTCCCAAACCGACCCAGAGCGGTACCGTATTGGGAAAGGTGCTGCCTGCCGTATGCGCCGAAACGGGCCTTGAGGGGGATGAGCTTGTGGTGCTGGGGGGCCATGACTATATCTGCGCGGCTCTGGCCGCGGGCATAAAGTCCGGCAGCGACCTTATGGATATTAACGGTACCTGGGAAATGCTTGTTAAGGGCATGACCAAGGTAAACACCGCCTATACGGATAACTATTTTTACATTGAAAGCCACGTTGCCCGTAATGTGTGGTGCGGCATTGCTTCGGCAATTTCCGGGGACATGATGGAGTGGCTCAAGGACAATTACGGCAGTCCCGGTGACGGCGGGGTTTGGGAAAAGCTGATGGCCGAGGCTGAAAAATCATCCTCCGGGTCCCACGGATGTACCTTCCTGCCCCATTTTTCAGGTTCCACCGCGCCTAAGGTAGAGCCCACCTCCCTGGGCGCCTATGTTGGGATGAACAACCATGTAAGCCGGGGCGATATTATCAGGGCGACCGTGGAGGGGCTTACCTACAAAACCAGGGAAATGCTTGAAGCCATGACCGCCGGTTCTTCGGAGGCGGTTAAGGGGATCAAGGCCACAGGCGGGGCCGTCAAGAACCGTTTCTGGATGCAGGCCAAGGCCGACATATTGGGGCTTCCCGTGGAAACCCCGGAACTCTACGAAGCGACTCCGCTGGGGGCCGCCATGCTTGCGGGAATTGGGGCCGGCCTGTACCGGGATGAAGAAGACGCCGTTGGGGCGGTATATAAGAGCGGTGCGGTCTTTGAGCCGGATATGAAAAAATATGAACAATATACGGAATATTACAAAAACATCTACCTTAAGCTTCAAGGGGCGCTCAAAGAGGTAAACCGGGAAATATTTAACCGTTTCATGAAATAACCTAATATACTGTTGTAACATTATGGAGGAAAAATAATGCTGTTTGAAGAAGAACGGGAAGAGGTAAGAATCGCCGGTACGAAGCTCGATCGTTACGGACTAATCGCCCTTTCCGGGGGGAATGTCAGCCGGAGAATGCCTTCCGGCGAAATACTTGTTACCCCTTCGGGAATGATCTATGAGGACATGGTTCCCGCGGACGTGCTGGTAATGGACATTGAAGGAAAGATTATTGAAGGGGAGCGGTCTCCTTCGGTCGATACGGTGGCGCTGCTTTATATCTTTAAGAAGATGCCCCACATCAACGCTGTTATCCATACCCATCAGCCTTTTGCCTCCGCGGTCGGCCTGGTAACGGATGAACTGCCCTGTGTGGTAACAACCCTTCCCAATGCCACCAAGGGGCCGGTCAAGGTATGTCCCTTCTCATCCGCGGCGAGTATTGATATGGGTATCCAGACGGTAAACAACGCCGGCAGTACCCTGGCGGTAATATTGAAAAGCCACGGGGTTATCGCCATCGGCAGCACCTTGAAGGAAGCCCTCTATTCCTGTATTTACCTTGAAGAAGCCGCGAAGACCTATGTTTATGCGAGAAGCATGAGCGACAATGTGGCCTGCCTTAAACCGGAACAATGGCAGCAGGCTGCGGAAACCTTTAAATATTACGGACAGGGCAAGCCGCCCATGCCCGACGAACTACGGAAGACTATTTCATAATTAAGGCAGTTCCAAAATGTCAAATTTTGGAACTGCCTTAAAAAGCACCCTTTCGTAAGGATTCAGCTGAAAGCCCCTTAACTGCGATCAGCCCATATTTCTTTGATAACTGTCGTTGATTTTCGCCGTTTCATCGGCGCTTAATTCCCAATCCGCGGCGGCGGCGTTCCTGGCCAGATTTTCAGGCTTGGTAGTTCCGATAAGCGCTGTGGTAACGCCCTTTTGGGCCAGAACCCAGTTTATGGATACCTCCGCCGGGGAAACTCCCCTTGCCCCGGCAATTTCCCGCAGGGTATCAATCACCTTGTTGCATTTTGCCCATTTTGCTTCGGTGAAAAAATCATAGAAACCGCTGCGGAGTTCTTTGTCGGTACTTTTAGGAGGCTCCTTGAAGGCGCCGGTTAAAATTCCGCCGCCCAGGGAGCCGTAGGTCATGATACCGAGATTTTTTTCCACCGCAAAGGGAATTACCCCGTCTTTGACGCTTTCCCGTGCAAGAATATTGAGGTAGGGCTGAATACCGCTGATTCCGCCCCTGGCAATGGCGTTTTTCATCTGTTCCACCGTGAAGTTAGAAACCGCTCCCGCCCTGATCTTACCTTCCTTCTTCCATTTTGCCAGACACTCCAGGGCGCCGTCGTTGCCGAAATTTGAATCGGGCCAATGGATAAAGTAAATGTCAATATAGTCGGTTCCCAGCCGCTTAAGGGAATTTTCCAGTTCGGCGGAAGCAACAGCGGGGGACAGGCAGCGGACATATTCTCCGGGAATCACATAGTCCCCTACACCCACCGCCCGGTGGATGCCGAATTTTGTCGAAATCACCGCCTTGTCCCGCCGGCCCTTTAAGGCCTTGCCTACGGTAATTTCGGCCTCGTAGGCTTTACCATAGGCCGGAGCCGTATCAATAAGGTTGACGCCCAGATCAAGGGCTTTATGGACAACCGCAATACCGGAGCTTTCGTCTACTTCGCCGAAAAAATCATTTCCCATCGGCCAGGTACCAAGTCCTATTACCGATACCTCAATGCCGCTGTCGCCGAATTTTCTATATTTCATACCGTTTCTCCTTTGTCGGGAACCCCGGATTTTTTATCCGGGCATGGAGATTAATATACGTGGTGTTTGTCTATCTGTCAAGCAACGGGGTTAAGCCAGGTTACAATGATTTTTTTCCATGATTCTTCATGGATCTTTCATAATTTTCCGCTTATACTCAGGAACTATGGATGTGTTATGAAAGCGGGCTGGGCCAAGCTTTGTTTTGAAGTACCCGCCGGCGTTCCGTTGGCCGGTTACGGAGGGGAAAAGCCCCGCCTGTCCACAGGGATAGGAGACCCGCTGTATATACGGGCCCT
>JAISRD010000116.1 GCA_031273835.1 Treponema sp.
GCGGAGGCAAACAAGAGGGCCTTTAACCTGGGAAGGGAAGCGGCGGCTTGAAGGACTATAGAGATGAACAATCAAACGGACCATCGGATACACTACCAGTACCGGAATGAACAATTTGAAAAGATGCCCCGGAGGGAGCTTGAAGCGTGGCAGCTTGAGCGGCTCCGGGAGACGGCGGGTTTTGCCCTGCGCACCCCCTTTTACCGGAAACGGCTTAAGGAGGCGGGCATACAAAGCCCCGGCGACATATGCTCCCTGGGGGATCTGAAACGCATACCCTTCACCACCAAGCAGGACTTAAGGGAGGGCTTTCCCTACGGTTTTCTTTCCGTATCCAAAGAGGAGGTGGTGCGGCTCCACGCCTCAAGCGGAACCACGGGGACCCCCACGACCATCTACTTTTCACGGGAGGATATCAGGAAGTGGACCGGTTTTGTGGCCCGGTGTATCTACGGAACAGGGTGTACCAGGGACGACGTGTTCCAGAACATGATCAGCTACGGCCTCTTTACCGGCGGCCTCGGCTTCCACGCCGGGGGGGAGGAAGTGGGTATGCTGGTGATTCCCTCCGGTTCGGGGAACACCGCCAGGCAGTTCCGGCTTATGCAGGACTTCGGTACCACCGTGGTCCACGCCACCCCGAGTTTTCTGCTCCATGTGGAGGCGAAGATGAAAGAGGAGGGGGTAGACAGGGATTCGATCAAGCTGAAGCGGGCCTTTGCCGGCGCGGAGCCCTATTCGGAGGATACCCGCAGGCGTATCGAAGAACTGCTCCGTATCGACGTCTACAATTCCTACGGCCTTTCGGAGATGAACGGCCCCGGCGTGGCCTTTGAATGCCAGGCGAAGCGGGGCCTCCATATCTGGGAGGACGGCTATATCGCGGAGATCATCAACCCCGATACCCTGGAGAACGTACCCGACGGCGAACGGGGGGAGCTGGTTTTGACGATACTGTGCCGGGAGGCGACCCCCATACTCCGCTACAGGACCAGGGACCTTTCCGGCTTTTATACCGAACCCTGTCCCTGCGGCCGTACCCACCGGAGGCTTTTCCGCATCACCGGCCGTACCGACGATATGCTGATCATCAACGGGGTCAATGTTTTCCCCAGCCAGATCGAAGAGGTGATCATGGCCATGAGGGAGGTGGGGAACAACTACCTTATCGAAATCGAAAAGGACGGCGTACTGGACCGGCTTACGGTAAAAACCGAGGTTACCCCGGATACCTTTATGGACGATACCCGGCCCCTCAACGCCCTTAAAGACAAGATACGCCGCACCCTCCAGGCTTCAATCACCATTAACCCGAGGGTGGAACTCCACGAATCGGGGAGCCTTCCGGTGAGCGAAGGCAAGGCGGTGCGGGTGAGGGATCTCCGGCCGCTGGATATTTAGCGCCCTCCGCGTAAAGGCATAACCGCCTTCGGCAGGATCCTCCCCCGCGCTGTGCGGCGGGGGAGTTCCCCCCTTCAATCATCACTTATAGGTAACAAGAGAGCCGGCCGGCCTGCGGCTTGAGGCGGCGCTGACCGCGTCAATTCCGGGAGCGACCCTGCCTATCCTTACCAGGACTACGGCGCTGTGTCCCGCGGGGAGGCCCAATTCCGCCTTGAGGTTCCTGTTGAGGGCGTCTATGGGGCCTGTGTAGATCCGCGAGCCCAAGCCCAGGGCCTGGGCCGCCAGGTAGACGCTTTCCGCGGCAAGGGCGCAGTCGAGGATTTCCCCGCCGTTGGTCTTACCGTCCCCCGAGGCGGAGATAACGATGAGCGCGTTGCCTTCCACCGTATCGCCCACTATCTTTTTCGCCAAAGCCAGATTCTGTACCACGGTAAAGTGCCAGGGCTGGGCGTTGCGCGCGCTGGGCGCCCGTATGCCCGCCTGTATTACCGCGTCAAGCTCGGCCCTGCCGATAGCTCCGGCGGTAAAATTCCTCGCCGCGTAGTGGTTGATAATAATATCCGCCCCGGAACTTTGGGCCGCGAGGTTCAAAACGGCCATGCAGAGCAAAACGAGCACAAGAACGATTTTTTTGGTTTCCATGATACACTCCTCTTGAGGCGTTATGATAGCAGGTTTTGACGGCCCTGCAAAGCGCCGCAGTGCCCCGGAATTATTCCGGGTGAAGGGGGGCGCTCCGCTTAAAATTACCCGGAGGGGATTTTACGGCGCAAGCCCGCCGAAACTTTCCTCCAGGTCCCGGAGACGGAGCAGGGCGCGGCCGTCCAGCGGGGTATCCTGTCTGTTTATGATGATCAAGGCCCCTCCTCCCCGCAGAACCATACGGGGAAGTTCCGCCGCGGGAAATACCGAAAGGCTCGTGCCCAGTACCAGCATCAGATCCGCTTTTTGGGCAAGCTCCGCCGCCGCCCGGAAGGCTTCCGCGGGGAGGGGTTCGCCGTAAAAGGTAAGGGCCGGCTTAAGGACCCGTCCGCAGCGGGGACAGCGGGGCAAATCCCCCCGGCCGAGGGCCGCGGCGGCCTCTTCGCGGGAAAGTCTGATTCCGGCGCAGCGGAGACAGTAGTGAAAGCGGGGGGAACCGTGGAGTTCTATCACCCCGGGGCTCCCCGCTTTTTCGTGGAGCATGTCGATATTCTGGGTGATTATCCCCTTGAGGAGCAGCCCTTCTTCCAGGTGAACAAGGGCCCTGTGTACCAGGGAAGGTTCGTAAACGCCGTAAACAAGGGGTCCCGCCTGTCTGTAAAAGAGGGCCGGGTCTTTCTCAAAATTTTCAATGCTGAACACCGCTTCCCAATTTATCCCGCCGCTTAGGGGACCGCGGTAAAGCCCCCCTTCCCCCCTGAAATCGGGAATACCCGAAAGGGTGCTTACCCCCGCGCCGGTAAAGGCGACGCAGAAAGAGGAAGATTCAATCGCCGAAAGAAGGGTGGTCATAAAAGTTGAAACCGGTTCAAATTATACTTTTTCTTCCCCCAGTTCGCTCAGGTACTCCCAATACCGCCGGGGCATAAACTGTTTTTGAAGGCCGGGGTTGAGCCTGCTTTCATTGGCAGCCGAGCGGAAATAATTCCTCCAGAGTTTTTCCCAGCCGTCATATTCCCCCGCGGCGGGAAGCTCTTTTTCGGAAAGCCGCGCCAGCCGGGGAGTTTCACCGGGATCACAGGAAAGTACGATACGGCGCTTTTCGTCGATGATCGCCCAGGGTATATTGCCGAAACGCCGGGCAAAGTGTCCGGCCAGCAGGGGAAGCACAAAATAATCCGGCACGCAGCGGGCGGTGTACCGGGGCGGCCCCGTTTTGTTTAACTTTGCCGAGTCCCCTGACTCTGTTGGGCCGCCCGGTGGAGGCGGACAGTCCGGCTTAAAACGGAGCAAACCCCGGAGGCGGTCAAATTCACGCCAGACCCTAAAGGCCCTTTGCCGCGCCGCATCGGAGGGGTCCCGGCAAAAAACGGAAGGGGCCTCCCGGGGCCTTTCCCATTCCGCATCGAGCGGTGGGTTTTCAGAAGAAAAATCATCAAATAGTTCCGCCTGTTCCCTCAAATCCCGCCCCTAAAAGTTAAATAACGGAAGCTGTAAATCTTCCCCGCCTGAAAGAATACGCCGCAAACGGGAGGGATCGTCGAAACGGTCCAGAAAGGCCCCTCCCAGGGTAATAAAATACCGGGCCCGCTTGAGGACCACTCCCAGCCTGCGCAGGCCCTCAAAGTTCAGCGGCCTTTGGCGGCGGGCCCCCAGGATGCGCCGGGCGGAGACGGCCCCAAGGCCGGGCACACGGAGCAGTTCCTCATAATCGGCCTTTTTTATTTCCACGGGAAAACGTTCCGGGTGGTTCAAGGCCCAGACGGTCTTGGGATCCAGGGCGGTATCCAAAAACGGGTGGGCCTCATCAAGGATCTCCCGGCTTTCAAAGTGGTAAAAGCGCATGAGCCAGTCCGCCTGGTAGAGCCGGTGTTCCCGCAGGAGGGGGGGCGATGAAATTTCGGGGAGCCCTGAAGAAGCGTCCGAAACGACGGGCATATAGGCGGAATAGTACACCCGCTTGAGGGAGTATTTTTTGTACAGGGCCCCGGAAAGGCCGATGATGGTCCTGTCGTCCTCGCCGCTTGCCCCCACGATGAGCTGGGTACTCTGGCCCGCGGGGGCAAAGGCCGGGGCCTTAAGCTTGTGGCGGCGGTCTTCCTCCGCCTGGGCTTTGGCAAGGGAAACTTCGCCCATGGCGCCGAAGATCAGCTTTCCCGACTTTTCCGGGGCCAGACTGCGGAGGCTCTTTTCCGTGGGAAGCTCTATATTGGCGCTGAGCCGGTCCGCCCAGAGTCCCGCTTCCCGGATCAGGGTTTCCCCCGAACCGGGGATAATTTTGAGGTGGATGTAGCCGCCGAAGCCCGCTTCCCTGCGGAGTTTCCGGGCGACGGCGGTGAGTTTTTCCATCACAATGTCGGGGTCGGAAAAAATACCCGACGACAGAAAGAGCCCTTCGATATAATTACGGCGGTAAAATTCACAGGTAAGGCTTACCAGCTCATCCTCCGTAAAGGAGGCCCTCGGGGTGTCGGAAGAAACCCGGTTGACGCAGTAGGCGCAGTTATAACGGCAGACATTGGAATAGAGCACCTTGAGGAGGCTTACGCAACGGCCGTCGCCGGTCCAGGAATGGCATACCCCGGCGGGGACCCTGACACCAAAGGAACCCCGGTCTCCATAACCGGAGCCCTGGTTTCCATACACGGAACCTTTTCCGGCGGGGTTCCCCCCGGCGGAGGACGAACTCCCCGATGAGGCGCAGGACGCGTCATACTTTGCCGCCGCCGCCAGGGTACTGAGTTTTTGGGAGAAATCCGCCGTCATATAATATACTATACATCCGTTTAGAATTTATTGCAAGGGGAATGAAAGCTCAGGCTTTCGACGCGGCGTTTGTTTCGCAAACTCCGCACGGGCCGCCTTGCGCCGGAATAAGCCGTTCCCGCAGTTCGCCCAGCGCCCCGATGTCCAGCATATTGGCGGCGTACTGTTTTTCAAGCAGTGCCTGGGGAAGCAGATGGTCGTACTTATCGGTATACGGTATGGGGTCGGGAAGCGGCGGCGGGGACCGGAGGGCCCTTTCGCAGGCCGCCGCCAGCCCCGCGGTAAATTCCGCCGGAGGGGCCCCCGTTTCGGCCCGCAGGACAAAATCGCCTTCCCAATCGAGGTAGCTTATACGCAGGGCCTTTCTTGTTTCCCCCCTTTTAAGCAGGGTTTCCAGGGTACGGAGCCCGGCGCTTCCCTGCCAGGGGGCGATGAGGAAAGCGCCCTCCGCGGGAACCACGGGCTTTTCAAGGAGGCCCAGGGTCCGGGCGGAACGGCGGCCCCCCTCAAGGGCTTCTTTGGCGGGGGCCGTAAGATAGGGGGGGACCGTTTCTTCTTCCAGCATGATCTTTACGGCGGCGCTTACCCGCCTGTGTATGCCGCCACCGCCGCCCCGCCAGAGTTTTCCGCCCCCGCCCGCCTCGCTGACGATCACCCGGATCTCCCGCCTGAGGCCGTCTATGCCGGTAACCAGCCGGTTTATCCCCCCCACGGCAATGACGCTGCCCGGCGGGGGAACAAAATTCACGGTCCCCACTTCCCGGCCCTCCTGTATCACCCTGTATTGATCCTCCCCGGGAAATACGGGATAAAAGCTATGGCGGTTTACTATCCTTTCCCCCTCAAGCCCCAGGATGACGTTTCCCTCTTCGGTCTTCTGCACCAGGCCGCAGCGTTCCATATAGTCAAGCAGCAGGGAAATATCTTCCACGGCGATGGTCAGGAAGGGAGGCAGGGAAAGCATACGTTTTCTGAGGGCGGCGGCGCTGTGTTCCCCCAGGGAGGCCAGGACGGCAAGGGTTTGATGGAGGAGCAGACTGTAGGGAAGGGGCTTTTCATCCGGCGGTTCTATCCACTGTTCCCGGATATAAAGCTCGATTACCGCCATGGTCCGCAGCAGTTTCCAGGGTATGCCTGTCCGGGAATGTTCCTCGGTCATGGTAAAGTACATTTCCGCCCTGCCGCTGCGCCGTCCCGATCTGCCCAGGCGCTGAACAAAGGCGGATACCGACCAGGGCGGGCCTATCTGTATGATCCTGTCCAGTTCCCCTATGTCGATACCCAGTTCCAGCGTGGCGGTGGCGGCGCTTACCGCTGGACCTTCCTTTGATTTAAGCCCCGCTTCGGCCTCACTGCGGTCCAGGGAGGAAACGCTCCCGTGGTGTACAAAGAAGATGTCCCGTTCCCCCCGGCGGGCGGCGATCTTTTTTAAGGCGGCGGCGCTTTCCTCCGCCTCAAGGCGGCTGTTGGCAAAGATGATGGCCCGCTTGTCCCGGCATTGTTCATAGAGGGCCTCCATCTGCCGCCGCCGGGCCTCCGCCGCCCCGTCCTTCCCCGGTATGAGCGCCCTTTCCCAAAAACAATCCAGGGCTATGCTGATCTTCCTGCCCCCCCGGCCCCCTCCGAGCAGCGCCGTTTTCCGGTCCGTCCCCAGGGCAAGCCAGGAAGCGGCGCCCTCATAGTCCCCCAGGGTCGCCGAAAGGCCGATACGCCGTACCTGTCCGCCTATCCCCGCCGCTTCCTCAATACGGGCAAGCTGGCAGAGGACCTGAGCGCCCCGGTCGCTTTCCATAAAGGCGTGGACCTCGTCTATGACGGCAAAGATCAGGGAACCGAAAATACCCTTCATCCTGCGGGCGTGGCGGAGGAGCAGGGCCTCCAGGGATTCGGGGGTGATCTGGAGTATGCCCCCGGGGTTTTGCAGAAACTTCTTTTTATGATCCGACGGCACATCCCCGTGCCAGCGCCAAAGCCTGACGTCCTCCTCCAGGCCGCCGTGTTCTATAATTGAGCCGAGCCTGGCGAACTGATCGTTGATCAGCGCCTTGAGGGGGCTGATATAAAGTACCAGCGGCCGGGCAGGCGGGGAACCGGACAAATCCTCCGGTGAAACGCCGGACGAAGCTCCCCGCGGAAACGACGCCAGCAGGGAAATGACCGGGAAAAAGACCGCCTCGGTTTTACCCGCCGCCGTCCCCGCGGCGATAAGCAGATGTTCCCGGCCGTCGAAGATCGCGTTTATCGCCGAACGCTGTATGTCCCGCAGGGCGCTCCACTTTTCGCTGTAGATGTATTCCCGTATAAAAGGGGCGAGACGTTCAAAAGGATCGTTCTTAACGGATTCGGCTTTACTCTGTTTTTTTCCTTCGGAAAATTTTATGTTCGCTCCCCTGTTCATTATGATAGGATTCCGTTCCGCATTTGTCAACACAACCCGTATATTCCCGCGCCAAAACATAAAAGGCCCCTGATAAATTACCAGGGTAAAATGTTTTCCCCGCGTTTATTTTCGCCCATTATTATAAAAGAACTAAGTAACTTAGCAATGAAAGAATATAAGGATAAATAGAATATGCCCAAACTACAAGGTCTGTATACACTTCGCCGGACACATCCATCCATGCCGTCCCCTCCCTATACTGGCTAATGTTCCGGGCTGTAGGCCCGCCATCTATAAGCACCCCCGCCGTTGTGTGCTGAAATCAAAGACCCCGGGAAATGTAACGTGGGATGGGGCATTACCCACAAAAGCCCCTGCGCCTGACGTGGGCAGCGGGCAATTGCGGAAAGCGTACTACAGAAAAAGCGGTGGGGGGTGTCAGCGGCAGCACTGCGGACCCCGGACGCGGTGCTGCCGCTGACAGGACCCCCAGCGTTTGCTTTAGGTACGCTTTCCTGAAAGAGGTATCCCCCTTTGGGCGCAGGGGCGTTTCGGAGTAATTCCCCCGCCGCCGGAACATTCATCACGGGTCTTTGATTTCAGGGGATAGCGGGAGGAGGGGGACCGCGGCATTGCGGCGGCATGGATATTCGGGGTATAGTATCACCCTACCATGAAGATTGCCATGTTTACCGACGCCTACTGGCCCAGGGTTAACGGAGTTACCGTTTCGGTGGATACCTTTTCCCTTGCCCTCATCAGGGCGGGCCACGAGGTGATGATAGTATGTTCGGAGTATCCCGGATCATCGGTGACGGACAGCATTGCCGGTGAAGTTTCACCCGCCGGGGCGGAACAGGATGATCCCCTTCGGGAACGGCTTAAACTGCTGCGGGTACCCTCACGGGCGGTTTTTTTTTCCGGGGAAGACAGGGCGGCAAAACTCAGCAAACGCGGATGGGTGGAAGAACAGCTTGACGCCTTTTCCCCCGAAGTCGTCCATATCAACACGGAATTTTTCATCGCCGATTTCGGCTTCGGCTACGCGAAAAAACGGCTCATCCCCGCGGTATATACCTTTCATACGATCTGGGAAGATTACGCGGCCAACTATTTTCCCCATGTGCCCGAACGCCTGCTCCGTTTTATAGCACGGAAGGGACAGAGGATGCTGCTAAAAAAGGCGGATCTTATCATCGTACCGACCCCCCAAATAGAAGAGATGATACGGAACTACCGGGTGCGGAAGGAGATCCGCCGCCTGCCCACCGGTGTCGATCCGGCCCTGTTCCGGCATACCGGGGAAGAGCTTAAGCTGTTCAGAACCCGGATGGAAGAAAAGTTCCCCGCCGTAAAGGGAAAGCGGCTCCTCCTCTTTGCGGGCCGGGTTTCCAAGGAGAAAAATATCAGTTTTATCATCAAGATCTTTCCCGAATTGCTTGCGGTACATTCCGATCTTGCCCTGATCATTGCCGGTAACGGTCCCTACCTTGATTATTTTAAGAATGAGGCAAAGCGCTGCGGGGTTGAAGCTTCCTGCGTTTTTACCGGCTACCTTAAACGGGAGGAATTATCCCTGGTCTACGGAATCTCCCATATTTTTCTTCTGCCCTCCCTGACCGAGACCCAGGGGCTTGTAACCATCGAGGCCATGCTGTCGGGCATCCCCGTGGTTGCCGTCGGCGCCCTTGGGACGGTCCAGGTAATGGGGGGGGACAACGGAGGCTTCATGGTAAAGCATGACCGGGGCGAATTCCGGGACCGGGTTTTGGATCTCCTGGGGGATGATGAACTGTACCGGAAAAAGGCCCTGGATGCCCGCCGCCATGCCCAGGCCTGGACCATAGACAGCCTTACCGAAAAACTCATAGCTATTTATTCGCAGGCGCCCTCATTCCGCGGAAAAAAGAGGGGCCGCCCATGAAACCCACGGATCCGGCGCCGTCGAACCCTTTTATCCGCCTCGGCGTCAGCCCCCCCCTGGCCGAGATCCTCTCGCTGCGGAACATACGGGAACCGGCGGAGATACAAAAAACCGTCATCCCCAGGCTGCTCTTCCCCGGGGACGAAGCTTCCCCGGAAAGGGCCGGCGGCGGGTCGGGGCGGCAAAATCCGGCGGCGGACGAAGAGCGAAGGGATGCCCGGGCAAACCTGCTTTTTAGTTCCCCCACGGGAACGGGCAAGACCCTGGCCTATCTGCTGCCCCTGCTGCAGCGCTTCCACCGGCCCTCAAATCCGCAGGCGGCTCTGAGGATACTCATTTTGGCGCCTACCTACGAGCTTGCCTCCCAGATCAAAAGGGAACTCGACGCGCTGCTGCCGGGGGCTTTTAGCGGGGCGTCCCTTCCCCATGCGGCGCTGCTGATCGGCTCGGTCCCCCTCAACAGGCAGATTGAATCCCTAAAAAAACACAGGCCCCTGGCGGCGGCGGGAAATCCCGCCAGGGTATTACAGCTGGTAAAAATGAAAAAGCTTTCCCTAAAGGGGCTGGAATACCTGATACTGGATGAGGGGGACAGGCTCATGGCGGAGGAACTCTTTCCGGAAACCGCCGAGATCTGCCGGCTGGCCCAGGTCCGCCGGGAATCGGGGCCGGATGAAGTTCAACCCCTTCGTTTCATCGCCTGTTCCGCCACGTTCTCCGAAAAAAACCGGAACCGGCTTTTTTCCCTAAGCCCCGGTACGGAGTGGGAAATTATCGCCCAGAAAGAGAACGACATACTTAAAAAAAGTATAAAGCACTGGGCCTTTTTTGCCTGCGGCCGGGAAAAAATTTCCGCCCTCCGCTCGTTTATCGCCGCGGTAAAACCCGCGAAGGCCCTGGTCTTTAGTTCCAGGGCGGGACAGGTGGGGCAGATCGTCTCCAAGCTCCAGTACCATCACCTTGCCGCGGCGGGCTTATCGGGGGATATGGACAAAAGGGCCCGCAAATCCGCCATAGACGCCTTCCGCCGGGGAAGCGTAAACATACTGGTCGCAAGCGATCTGGCGGCCCGGGGGCTCGACATTGAGGGGATAAGCCATATCATCGCCCTGGATACGGCGGACAGCGCGGAAGCCTATGTACACCGGGCGGGCCGGACCGCCAGGGCGGGAAAACGGGGCGTTATGGCGACCTTCGGCGACGAAGAGGAACTCACAGCCCTTGCGGGAATTGAAAAAAAACTGGGGATTGTGATCTACCCCAAGGTACTGTACCGCGGCAGGGTTTGCGAGCCGGAGCCCATTACGGAGTAACGGCGGAATAAGCCGCCG
Organism: Treponema sp.; assembly: GCA_031273835.1. Classification (GTDB taxonomy): domain Bacteria; phylum Spirochaetota; class Spirochaetia; order Treponematales; family Breznakiellaceae; genus JAISRD01. The sequence goes on from JAISRD010000116.1 coordinate 10,448, forward strand.
TGCATATTCCGGAGAACGGAAGGGGGGCTAAAGCCCTGTAACCAGATCCCCGGCCTTAATCCCCGACTCGGCAAACCAGCCTTGGGGAACCTCAAGGGCGTAACGGACCGAACGGCTTGAATGGACCGAGCTTAGATCCTGTGGGTACATATCCCTTATTTCCTGTATCGTACCGTCGTAGCTTATAAAGGCAATCGAAAGGGGAATAAGGGTATTTTTCATCCAGAACGAAAGAACCTGATCCCTGTCAAAGACAAAGAGCATGCCCCTGCCGCCCGGAAGCGCTTTACGGAACATAAGCCCTGCGGATCTTTCCTCATCGGTACGGGCAATTTCCGCTTCGAGGTTTACTTTTCCACCCCCGGCGCGTTCGATGGTCAGGGTACGCAGATCAAGGCCGGTTTGGGGTTTTTCCCGTCCTCCGGCGGCGCAGTTTACAAAGAGAAAGAGGGCAAGCAGCGCCGGAAGGATCCGCTTATGGTTCATCAAGTTATAATTCATCAAGGAACCCCTGACGCCTGAAGATCTCCGCGGATTCCTCGGCCTTTGATTCGCCGATTATCTCGTTAAAGACCCGCATATCTATATATTTTACCGTCAGGGGCCGCTCAATGGAAACTCTTGTGTCCCCGGTTTCCCAAACCGCTTCCTGGGGATTAAGCCGCGCCGGTTCTCCGTATTTCGCCCTCAAGGTGGTAAAGACCGAATAATGATCGATACGCCCGATATCCATGGAAAAGGCCATGATAAAAAGCCGGCCCTCCCTTAACTGGAAAAAGGCCCTGCGTATAAAGGAAAGTCCCGTGGTTTCCACAAGGTTTTCTTCCTTTGCGGGAAGCCAGGAAATATCCCGGTCCCCCCGGAATTCAAAAAGGCCGTCTTCGGCCAGGGCAGCCTTAAGCTCCTCCAGGCTCATTCCCAGGCTTATTTTTCTGAAACTCCGGGGCAGTTCCGTACCGGAGGTCGCCGTTTCAGCCGTATCGGCCGTATCGGCCGCCGTCCCGCCGGAAGTATAGTCCGGACCGTTTTGAGCCCAGGGCCGGAGAGTACAAAAACAGATCAGCCATAGGGCGAAAAAAGCTTTCATCGGTATAATATCGGCAGTCCGGGGTCTATCTCATAATATTCCACATGGTATTTTCCCGGCGCAGCCTTTCTATCCTCTGCATCTTCCGGTAGTATTCGGTCTGCCGCGCAATGTCGGCAAGTTCCATGGAATGTATCTTTTCCTTGTCCCTGTCCTTGATGATCTGGATCTTCGAGTTTTCCATAAGTTTCCGCAGTACCAGGGCCCCTTCCTTCTGGGGTATGCCCACCATGTTAACCAGTTCCTTGGGGCCGAAGTCAAAGGTATACTGACCGCCGTTGACATCCACCCGGTTTTTCTCCAGTTGTATAAGGAGGGCGTCGTATATACGCCCCATGGGATCGTTTATCAGGGTGTTGGCCAGTTGTTTATAGATGAACCAGATACGCTCCGCCAAGAGGGTGGTAAGGCGGCTCACAATCTGGGGCTGGGAACTGACCATGGTTTCAAAATTCTTCCGGTTCACCGTCATCACCTGGCATTCCTCATAGGCTACGGCGCAGGCCGCCCGGGGCTTTGACTCCAAAAGGGCCATTTCACCGAAAATATCCCCCGTTTTGAGCACCGCCAAAAGTACCTCGTTATTGTCCACAATTTTGGCGATCTTTACGGAACCCTTCTTGATGATAAAGAGTTCCTCCCCGGGCTCGCCTTCGGAAAAAATCATGCTGTCCTTGGGGTATACCCTGACCAATTCATCCGTCCCGTGTTTTAATTTTACCGCCTTGGCATAGGGGGCTATCTTCATCATCCGTTCCCGGGCCTGCATAACCGCTTCTCCCGCGGGACAGTACTTCAAATACTGATGATAGGCGTAATAGGCCTGGTTGTATTGGCTCTGGCGGGTATAATATTCGGCCACCTTAAAAAGGTGGGAGGGATCTTCCTCGGCGTTGTTCTTGAGGGTCAGTTTAGTCAGAGCCTCGTCAAGATAACGCATACGTTTGGAAAACTGAAATATGATCTTCATTGCCACCGAGGTATTGTTTTGGATCAGCTGGCCGTATTGTTCTTTCATAACCGAGATCAGGGTAACATCCGTCAGGGCCTTGGCGGTTTCAATCTGACTGTGGGAAGACATGGAAGAAACGACGCCGAAAAAGTCCCCCGGCCCAAGCGTATTCCCCCCCTCTTCCTGGACTACCTCGACATCCTTGGAGATACGGACCCTGCCCTGGCGTATGATGTAAAAACGGTCTGCGCTCGATTTGCCCTCGACAACGATGTATGAGTCTTTCTTATAATTAACAAATGTAAGCTGAAGCGGCCCGGCCATCAGATCTCCATTGAAAGTATCGTCTTTTAGTATAAGATCTTTAATTCCCGTTGACAATACTTCATTTGCCCGCTACCAGTCCCCGGCAAAAAGTATCTCGCTTTCCAGTTCCAGGGCCAGTTCTTCCCTGACCCTGGCCTTGAGCAGTTCCGCAAGGTTCCGTATGTCCCCGGCCCCGGCCCTTCCCCTGTTTATGATGATGTTTCCATGCCAGGGCGCCACCTGGGCGTCCCCCAGGGCAAAGCCCCGGAGTCCCAGCTTGTCGATGATCTGCCCCGTGGGGGCCCCGAAAAGACGGTTGTTCTTAAAAACCGAGCCCGCGCAGGGAAAGCGGTAGTGGCCCTTGGCCTCCCTGTCCCTGCGGTGATCCTCCATTTCCGCCCTGATTTCCCGTTCCGGCCGGTTCCGCAGGGCAAAACGGGCCCCGAGGATAAGCTGATTTTTCCCCTGGAAGGGGCTCATTTTATACCCGAAATCCTCCTGCCGGGCGGGCAGTTTTTCCCTGCGGCCCGTATCCCCGTCAAGGTATTCCGCCTCAACCAGACCGTCGGAGACCGATCTTTCATAGCACCGGGCGTTCATCCACAGGGCCCCCCCGACGGAACCCGGCATACCGGCGAGAAATTCCAAACCGGAGAGGCCGGCGGCGGCGGCGGTCTCGGCCGCTTCGTCCGCCGAGGTTCCCGCGTTAAAGGTTAAAAAGGCCCCCTCCGGGGAAACGCCCCCCTTCCCGGCGCCTCCGAAACCTCCGGTATCCAGGACTATACCCCGTATTCCCCTGTCGGCGATCACCACGTTCGCCCCGCCGCCCAAAATAAAAACGGGGATCTTCTCCCGCCGGGCCTCTTTAAGGAGCAGCGCAGCGTATTCGGGAAATTCCTCCCCCCCGGGCCGTATCCACAGATCCGCCGGCCCCCCAACCTTAAAGGTGGTGTGCCGGGCCATGGGCTCATCAAAACGGAAAATCCCCCTAAACCCCAGGCGGCGATTGATGTTTTCGATAAATTCTGATAGCATTACCTCTGATTATAAACCGGAGTTTTCATGGCGTTAACCCTCTTTAATACCCGGGGCCGGGAACTACAGCCCTTTGAACCCATTAAACCAGGTGAAGCGGGTTTTTACGGCTGCGGCCCCACGGTGTATAACTATGCCCATATCGGGAACCTCCGGGCCTATATGACCCACGACCTCCTTACCAGGACGCTCCGGGCCGGGGGCATAAGGGTCAGGCATGTGATGAACATCACCGATGTGGGCCACCTGTCCGGGGACAACGACACCGGGGAAGATAAAATGGTACGGAGCGCCGAAGAACGGGGCAAAAGCGTTCTTGAAATCGCCGAATTCTACGCCAACGCCTTTTTCAGCGACATAGACCGTATGAACATAGTCCGGCCTTCTATAATCTGTAAGGCCACCGAGCATATCCCCGAAATGATCGCCCTTATCAAACGTATCGAGGAAGGGGGTTATACCTATTCCGCCGGGGGGAATCTTTACTTCGATATCAGCCGTTTCCCCCATTACGGGGAATTGGCCATGCTCCGTATGAAGGACCTTAGGGCCGGCGCCCGGACCGGGCCGGATGAAAACAAACGCAGCCCCGGAGATTTTGTTCTCTGGTTTACCAAGAGTAAATTTGAAAACCAGGCCTTGGTCTGGGATAGTCCCTGGGGCAGGGGCTATCCGGGCTGGCATATAGAATGTTCCGCCATGAGCATCAAATATCTGGGGGAACAGTTCGATATCCACGCCGGGGGGATCGATCATGTGCCGGTCCACCATACCAACGAGATAGCCCAGAGCGAAGCCGCCACGGGGAAACATCCCTGGGTAAAATACTGGGTTCATAATGAATTCCTTGTTTTAGATAAGGGAAAAATGTCGAAAAGCGCCGGGGGCTTCCTGACTCTCCGTTCTTTAATTGACAAGGGCTATGATCCCCTGGACTACCGCTATCTCCTGCTGGGAGGGCATTACCGCAGCCAGCTCCAGTTTTCCTGGGAAGCCCTGGAGGGCGCCCGGAATTCCCGGAGAGCCCTCAATGACCGGATAAGAGCCCTGGCCGCCGCCTGTCCGGCCCTTTCCCCGGCCGCCGGGAACCCCTCCTCCGGGTCTGCGGGAAGGGGCGCCGGGGGTCCCGCCGAAGCGCGGACCGCAGCCTTTACCGCCGCCCTGGAGGACGATCTCTCTTCCCCCAGGGCCCTGGCTGAGCTTTGGGGGCTGCTCCGCGATCCCGCAATACCCCCGGCGGAAGCCCTGGCGGCGGCCCTGAACATGGACGCTATACTCGGCCTTAAACTGGACCAGGCGGCGGCGGAAAACCGGAAAGAAAGCCCGGAGGAGGCCGCCGAAATTGAAGAGCTCATTGCCCGGAGAGCCCGGGCAAAAAAAGAAAAGGATTTTGCTGGGGCCGACGCCATACGGAACGGGCTTAAGGAGCGGGGCATAGTCCTTGAAGACGGAAAAACCGGTACAATATGGCGCCGCCTGTAACGATTAAGGAATTGGGTTGTTTTCAGAGATAAAGGGGAAGGTTGTGGAGCAAGCCCCCGGGGGGGCCGCGGCCCGGGAACAGAAGGCGGTGGAAGCCGCACAGCCGGATACTTCGGTATTCCGCCGTTTATACGATACGGTATTCCCGATTTTATTCAAGGTTTCCTGCCGTATTACCGGCAGTGAGGAAGCGGCGGAGGATCTGTGTCAGGAGGCTTTTTTTAAGTACTACGAGAAGGATATGGCTTTTCCGAACCCTGAGGAGGTAAAGTACTGGCTTATCAGGGTAGTAAAAAATTCGGCTCTGAACTATGCTAAGAGGAAAGAACGGGAACGCCGGGCATACCAAAGGGCATTTAGGGAAGATCAGAGGAGTCCTGAAACCGGCGAGATTCTTTTGTTAAAAAAGGAAACCCGGCTTGAGGTAGAAGAAGCCCTGAACAGGCTTCCGGAAAATTTACGTATGGTATTGATATTAAAAGAATACGGTAATTTAAATTATAAGGAAATTGGAAGAGCCCTCGGTATCAGCGAGGGCAATGTGAAGGTTAGGGTATTCAGGGCCCGGGAGCGCTTGACGGCGCTCTTAGCCGAAACCGGCAAGGATGGTTACTATGTGTCCTGATCGTCAAATTCTATCGGTATATTTTGACAATGAGCTGTGTTCTCCCTGGAAGGAAAAGCTTGAGGCCCACCTTGAGGAATGTCCCGCTTGCAGGGCGATACTCCGGACCTACGGCAGGACCAGGGAAGGCTTCATTCCGAAATCTTCAGATTTCGGAATGAGACTTGAGGGCTCCGAAGAGCAGGCTCAAAGCTTCGGGATAGAGGCGGCCCAAGCCCGTGTCTGGGAGCGGCTAAGCCCCCTGGCGGACAATTGGGCGGGGCGGGTAAAGCCCCGTCCGGGACGGAATATCTGGTCCCGTTCCATACGCGTTCCTGTTCCGGCCGCCGCGGCGGGGCTTATTCTCGCCGCCGCCATTGCCCTGCTTACGGTACTGCGCCCCGCCGCGCCGCCCGCCGAGCCCCAGCTTGCGGGGATGGGCATGGATCTTGAGGACATGGCCCCCATTCCGGACATGGCCAGCCTGCTTCAGTACCTGGGAAGCGATACCTCCGCCGACATGGTGATCATCAAACTTCCCGAAACCACCTTCCGTACCACCGGGGAGCCCAAGATACTCAGGGCCGCGGATTATTCAAAGGGCGGCGGTATTCCATGAGACCCTTCCCGGTCCGGCGCTTTGCGGTTCTGCTATGCTTCATCGCCGGTACGGCCGTGAAGGCCCAGGAGCTTTCCCTGGAAGAACTGCCGGGACTTAAGGAAAGGGCTTTGGTTCTCAATATCACCACCAGGGTCGCGGAAAATAAACAGGAAGTGTGGACCTCCTCTAATTCAAAGGTGACCATACCCGGAAGGCCGGTAAGTATTAAACTGGTGGGGGGGAACGTGGTGGTGGCGGTCCAGCTTACCCCCTATCTGCGGGACAAGGGCCGCAGCGTTCTGGTGGCCCAGGGTCAGATCTGGGTGGATACCCCCAATGAGGGAATCCGTTATAAAACCACCATGCAGACCATACCGATTAATTTCGGCGAGCAGATATACTTCCTCCCCCTGGGGGCCGACGACGGATCGGCCAATAATCCCCACATAGAACTGAGGATAGAGCTTCTCCGTTATGAAGAGACCCTGCCGAAGGAAGGCCAGGAGGAACCGGCGGCAACGGAAGCGGCGGCGGCTCAGTAATTGCGTTCAGGTTAAATCACGGGAGTTCCATGGTTACGGTTATTTCACTGGGGGGTTCCATTGTGGCCCCCGAAAATGTAGATGTCCCCTTTTTGAAAAACTTTCTTTCCCTTATCAGGGAATTGCTCGCCCGGGACGAAAAACGGCGCTTTATTTTTGTTACCGGCGGCGGAGGCCCCGCCAGGACCTGGCAGCGGGCCTACCGGGAAATTTGCGGGACCGCCGCGGCGGAAGAGGCGGACTGGATAGGCATTATGGCTACCCGGCTCAACGCTCAGCTGATCAAGGCGATCATGGGAAGCTACTGCCCCCAGGAGGTTATCATCGATCCTTCAAAGGTCGATCTTTTTGTGGGCCGGGTTCTGGTGGCCGCCGGCTGGAAACCGGGTTTTTCCTCCGATTACGACGCGGTGCTCCTGGCCGAGCGCTTCAAGGCCGATTCGGTGATCAACCTTTCCAACATAGAGCAGGTTTACACCGACGATCCCCGTAAAAATCCCGGCGCAAAGCCCATAGACGCAATCTCCTGGGAGGATTTCCTGCGCCTCACGGGGGAGGAATGGGTCCCCGGAAAAAACGTCCCCTTTGACCCCGTGGCAAGCCGCCATGCGGCAAAGGCCGGCCTAAAGGTGATCTGCGCTGCGGGAAGGGATCTTCCCAATCTGCGGAAAATACTCTCAGGCGGACCCTTCCTGGGCACCCTTATCGGATAGCGGATCGGCGCGCCGGCGTAATGCCTCAAAAGAAAATCTAGCCGAAAAAAGTGTGCCTCAAAACACAAAAATCTAGCCGAAGCGAATCCGCTACGCGGAAGTGGAAAGAGTATTACCCTTTTCCCGGTTGAATTG
>JAISRD010000152.1 GCA_031273835.1 Treponema sp.
ACGGGCTTTCGCTCTGCGCCGCCGGTCTTATCCTCGATTCGGGCCTGGCTGAATACCACGCCTCCCAGGACGAGGTAAACGGCAGCCAGCGGCTCAACAACCTCCAGGAACTCGTCAACGCCGCCAGCATCTACCCCGCAAGCCGGGAGGGGCTTCTGGAATTCATGGAACATATAGAGCTGGATCGTTCTATTGAAGATGCAAACCGGGAAGACGGGAAGGCCGACTCGGTAACCCTCATTACCCTTCATAATACCAAGGGACTGGAATTCAGGCGTGTTATTTTAACGGGTCTTGAACAGGGGATATTTCCCAGGGATGATAAGGAAGGGGACGATTTGGAGGAGGAAAGGCGGCTTTTCTATGTGGGCGCCACAAGGGCCATGGATGAACTTTACCTTACCAGCTGCGCCATGCGCCGTATGTACGGGCGCACAAGTCCCATGGTCCCGTCGCTGTTTCTCCACGAGGCGGATAAATCGGTACTGCGCATCATGGGCCGCGCCCCTGCGGGTTTCGGCCCTCTGCGCCGTTCCGGTCGTCCGCAAAACAGGGGGTCCGGCGTAGCGGCAAAGACTTCCTCCGACGGACGCTGGACGGCGGGAAACCGGGTATACCATGATGACCAGGGATACGGGGCCGTGATTGATATTACCGAAGGGGACGACGGCCCCGTGGTGCTGGTCCGTTTCGACAACGGCCGGGAAAGGCGTTTCCTCAGCAGATACCAGAGCGGGAACTTTACCAAAATCGGAACTGAATAAGCCAATATGAACGCGAAAGAAGGTACAAGCCCCGGTAAATCCACGGATCTGCTGCGCATGGTTCCCGAAATTCACCGCGCACGGGGATGGCGGCTCTATACCCGGAACGGGGGCAGGCTCGTTGATCTCTGGCAGAACGGAGGCAGGGCCCTGCTGGGGCATAACCCGCCGGGGCTGCTCCGTACCGTAAAGAACAGCGCCCAACGGGGCCTCTTTGCCCCCCTGCCCCATTTTGCCGAAGGACGTTTTCTCAAGGCCCTGAATACGCTGTTTGCCCTTAGCGCCGGAGGGCCCCTCGCTTTCCGCGTTTATGCCGGAGTGTGGCCCCTGCGGGAGGCCCTGTCCTCGGCGGGTATTCCCGGGGGGGCCTGTCCGGGGCGGGCCCAAACGGGCTGCCCCCTTTGGCGGCCCTTCCTGGAACCGCCCCCGCTTCCCCTCTTCAGGCCCGTGCTGCCCCTGTCCTTTCCCGGCGCTCCTGAGGTCCTGGCCTTCGACCCCGCCTATGGGGACCGCTTTCCCCCTTCGCAGCGCCTTTCCCCGATAGTCCTCGGCGCCGCCGCCAGGGCTGTGTATGATCTTATTGCCGCGAAAAACAGGGGAAACCCGGTCTACCCCAAAATAGAAGGGGCCCTTAAGAAGAACCCCCTATGGAAACGCCGGGGGATATACCTTTTTCCCCTTGGTGAAAACTACAACGCCCTTTTCAGCGCCTTTCTGGAAGGGGGCTTTCTCCTGCCCCCCGGTGCGGAGGAGAACCAAGATCCGGCCATATTGCCCGGAGAACTTTCCCCCGGCGAGGAAGCAAAGCTGGCTAAGCTGCTCCGCGGCAGTTAGCGGAGCTGCCCTATCCCCCCAGGTAGGCCTTCTTAACATCCGGGTTAGCCATAAGTTCCTCCGAGGTGCCGCTGGCTATGATCGCCCCGGTTTTAAGAACATAACCGCGGCCCGCGAATTCCAGGGCAACCTTGGCGTTCTGTTCCACCACCAGGATGGTGATGTTCTTTTCCTGGTTAAGCCGCCGCAGGGCGCGGAACATTTCGTACATCAGTTTGGGGGCAAGGCCCATGGAGGGCTCGTCCAGCATGATAAAGTCCGATCCCGTCATGAGCGCCCGGCCGACGGCAAGCATCTGCTGTTCGCCGCCGGACAGTAACTCGCCCCGCTGTCTGCGCCGTTCCTTGAGCCGGGGAAAAAGATCAAAAACCAGGGATTGGGTTTCCTCGATGATCGCAGCCCTTTGGGGATTCTTCCGGTGGGAGAAAGCGGCAAGGTGAAGGTTTTCCTGAACCGAAAGATTACCGAAGATGTGGCGGCCCTCCGGGACCAGGGCAAGCATGTGGTTTTGGATCAGGGTATGGGGTTCCGTTTTAAGAATGCTCTTTCCCTCATACAGTATATCCCCGGCGTTGACCACCGGTGCTTCGGGCCGGGGAAGGCGGGTAAGGCTTAAGAGGGTAGAAGTTTTGCCCGCGCCGTTGGCCCCGATAAGGGTAACGATTTCCCCCTTATCAATATTAAAAGAAACGCCGTGGAGGGCTTCAATATTTCCATAAGAGACTTTTAAGTTCTGTACGTCCAGCAGCATAGCCTCTCCTTTAGATAGCCCCATCGCCGAGGTAGGCCTTGATAACTTCGGGATTACTCCGTATTTCATCGGGCGTACCCTGGGCAATCTCTCTGCCGAAATCAATCACCTTGATATTATGGCACAAGGTCATGATCACCTCCATCTGATGTTCGATCATCCAAATGGTCAGATGAAACTTTTCGTGGATCCACCGTATATAATCAATCAAATTACTCATGTCGGAGGTTGAAAGGCCCGCCGCGGGTTCGTCCAGCATAAGAAGATCGGGCTCCAGCGCCAGGGCCCGGACTATCTCCACCCGCCGCTGGATACCGTAGGGCAGATTCCTGGGATATTCGCGGGCCGCGCCGGTGAGGCCGAATATTTCCAGCAATTCCTCGGCCCGCCCGGTAATCCGCGCTTCATTTTTCTTGTACCGGGGGCTGTGAAAAAACACGTCCGCCGCGTTGTATCCAAGCCGGTAGTGCTGGGAAAGCCGTATATTGTCAAGAACCGTCATTTCGCTCCAGAGCCTGATGTTCTGAAAGGTCCGGCCTATTTTCATCGCCGCAATCTGATGGGGCTTAAGCCCGTTAATGCGCCGGCCTTCCACAAGAATATCCCCCTGGGTAGGCACATAAAAACCCGATACCAGGTTAAATACCGTGGTTTTGCCGGCGCCGTTGGGGCCGATAAGCCCCTGAATCTCCCCCTTTTCAAGGGTAAGGTTGATTTCCGTCAGGGCCTGGAGCCCGCCGAAGCGGTGGGTCAGATCTTTGATTTCAAGATAAACGCTCATTTTCCGTCCCCCTTAAGAGGCCCGGCAAAAGCCCTGCCCGCTCTCATTTTCCGGAACAGTTTGACGAGCCTGGTCCAGAAGTACGGAAGTTCCTTGTTGCCCATGAGCCCCTCGGGACGGAACTGCATCAGCAGAATCAAAAGCAGGGGGATAACCACCCATTTCAAGATTTGGAGGGGCCGCAAAGCTTCCAGGAGAAAACTAAAGAGGACGGCGGAAAGGACGGAACCGGACAGGGAACCCATGCCGCCCAGGTAAACCATTACCATACCCTCGGTGGATTTAAGAATGTTAAACGAAGCGGGGTTAATAAAATTCAGCATATGGGCAAAAAGACCGCCCCCCACCCCCGCCAAACCGGAGGAAAACATAAACGCCAGCAGTTTCATCTTATTGGTATCCACGCTCATGATCTCCGCGGAAATTTCATCGTACCGTATTGCCGAAATACCCTTGCCCAGCACCGAATTCATAAGCCGGTATATGGCGAACACACAGAGGACCACAAAAAGCATTATCCACAAGAGCACCCAGGGGAGGGCGACAATTCCATTCATCGCGGTAATGGCCCCCTTCATCCCCATAAGGCCCCGGCTTGCGCCCACCACTTCCAGATTGTTGATCGTGGTCATGATGATATAGTTGGCGGCGATGGTAATGATCGCCAGATAATCGTCCCTGGTTTTGAAGGACGGTATCGCCACAAGAAGGCCCGCGAAGGAAGCGGCTACGCCCCCGGCCAGTATCACGAAGGGAAAAAGCGCAATCGCCGAACCCGGGGGAAGCAGCGGGGAACCCAGGTAGGGATTCTCCGTAAAGAGTATGATCGACAGCATTGAGGAACTGTAGGCCCCGACCGCCATAAAACCGGCGTGGCCGCAGGAAAATTCACCCATATAACCGTTTACGATATTGAGGCTTGACGCAAAGATAATGTTTATTCCGATGGCCATGATAACCGACTGTATATACTGGTTCAGCACCCCGTATTGCGCAAGGACGGTAATAAGGGCAATAAAGGCGGCGACGGCTATAAGGATGACGGCGGAACGCCGCTTTGTGTTTGGTTTTCCTGAAAGACCCATGATAACCCCTAAATCTTTGTACTTCGGGCCACACCGAAGAAACCGGTGGGTTTAAGCACCAGAATGATTAGAAGGATCACGAAGGAGAAGAGATCCTTGTAACTTGAAGGGAGCACCACGGTAATAAATATTTCGATAAAGCCCAGGATAAAGCCGCCGATAAAGGCCCCCTTAATGTCCCCTATGCCTCCGACCACTGCGGCGATAAAGGCCTTCCAGCCTATTATGGTTCCCATATAGGGGTCCAGTATCGGGTAGGACATGCCGAAAAGTATCCCCGCCACCGCGGCCAGGCCCGAACCCAGGGCAAAGGTAAAGGTGATTACCCGGTTTACCGGAATTCCCATAAGGGGGATGGCGAATTTATCATAACTGATGGCCCGCATGGCCATGCCGAAGCTTGTCTTCCGTACAATGAACTGTAGTATGCCGAATACCAGGAACGCTGCGGCAATGACCAGCAGCTTTAAATTGGTAATGATCGCGGGGCCCACGGAAATGGTCTGTTCCGCCAGTATGGTGGGGAAGCGCCTGGAACTGGCCCCCAGGAGGGCGAGGTTCCCGTTTTCAAGGATGAATCCCACCATGAGGGCCGTTATAACCACATACAGCCGGTTAACCCCCTTGCGGCGCAGGGGCCTGTAGGCAACCCGTTCAATAAAGATGCCCACCAGGGCGGTGGCGGCCATAGTAACTATCAGGGTGATCACCAATACCGGAATACCGCCGCCGAAAACACCCAAAAGGGCCGTTACCAGAAAAAAAGCGATGTAACAGGCGGTCATAAAGATATCGCCGTGGGCAAAATTGATGAGCCGCAGCACTCCGTATACCAGGCAGTACCCCAGGGCTATCATGGAATAAAAACTGCCCCACTGGAGGGCGTTAAAAATATTCTGTAGGAACACGTTTACCTCCTGGAGAATTATTTCCGCAACGGCAGATTACCGGCGCTTTAGCCGGTACTTGTTTAAGCTAAACGGCCGCGGCCAGGAAAAGCAAATTTACCACAGGCGGCGCAGACAAAATTGATTATCCGCGCCGTCCGTGGTTATCTTCACTTTAATCTAACGGATCGCTTAAGGAGCCAGGCTGGTAACAAACACAAATTCGCCGGCTTCGCTGACACGTACCACCACGGCTTCCTTTTGGGGATCGCCGTCGGGGGTAAAGTTCATCTTCCCGGTGATGCCGTCAAAGTTTTTAAGGCTTGCCATGGCGTTCTTCACATTTTCCCTGTCCTTGGCCAGATCCCCGGTAAGACCGGCGTCCTGAATGGCCTTGAGAACAATGTGAGCCGCATCGTAGGTAAGGGCGGCCACGTCGTCGGGCACATAACCGTGTTTGGAATTATAGGTGTCTATGAATTCCTTGGTTCTTCCCTGGGCGCCGGCGGCGGCATAGTGGGTAGTAAAGTAATACCCCGCCACCGAACCGTTGCTCAAATTCCACAGATCCGCGGAACCCCATGCGTCGGCGCCAACGATGGGCTTATTCCAGCCCAGGGATTTGGCCTGGAGCACCACCTTGGCAACCAGGTCATAGTAGGCGGGCAGATAGAGTATCTCCGCGTCGGAGTTGACTATCCTGGTAAGCTGGGCGGAAAATTCCGTATCCTTTTGTCCGAAACTATCAAAAATCGACACTTCACCGTAATTGGCGTTCCAGGAATCCCGAAACAGTTCCGCCAGGGTCTTGGAATAATCGTCTTCCAGGTTATAGAAGATGGCGATTTTGCTGACATCGAACTGTTCCTTGATAAAACGGGAAGCTACCGGCGCCTGGAAGGGATCGATAAAGCAGGCTCTGAATACATAGGGCCTGTCCTTGGTAGTAACGGGATTGGTGGACCAGGCGGAGATCATCGGGGTTTTGGCGTCGTCACAGACTCCCCCGGCGGGAATGGCCCGGCCTGAACCCTGGGGGCCGATAATGGCAAGCACCTTATCCTGGTTGATAAGCCGCTGGGCTACCTGAACGGCGGAATCGGCCTTAAGCTCGTTATCCACATAGATAAATTCGAGTTTATATTTGGTCCCCCCCACATCAAGCCCGCCGGCGCCGTTGATCTCGTCCAGGACGATATCGCCTGCAAACCTCGAACCTTCCCCAACCTTGGGGCTGTCGCCGGTTAAGGGGATGTTAAACCCGATTTTAATAACCGCTTCTTTTTTTCCACCGCAGCCCGCCAACAGAGCGGCCAGCATAAGCCCCGCAAGAATCATCAGCAGGGATCTCGAGAAAAACTCCTTTTTCATATTTCACCTCCAATGAAAATAGATGGGTTATTATCAAAAAAAATGGAAAAAATGTCAACCGGCCGGTCGCTCAAGATCATACTTTGCGTTTAGGTCAATATTGAACACGCCAACTGAGGGTATAGGCCCACTTTTCGGGAAAATCCTCCGAGGCGATCTTAACACTGAACCTGCTGGTCTTTTTGGTACCGGAGAACCACCTGCCCTGGATATAGGCCGAAAGGGACCCGTCCCAGACCGCCTCCTTCCCTTCCGCAAGGGTATAGCCCGCCCCGGCTTTGCAGTGGATATTGCCCAATTTTTGGGAAACCCCGGGGACCCGCAGGGTCCAGTTGAGAGTCTCCTGGAGCCTTAAGGATTCAAAACGGTAAGTTTCGGGGATTTGAAGGGATAGATCCGGTGAAGTTCCGGCGTTCCAGGAACCCGAGAGTTTTGCCTCGCTTACACTACCCAGGGGGCCGAATTTTAGGCCCAGACCCGCGCCGGCGCTGTCCAACACTTCCGCCGGATCACGGCTGTCCCGCTTCAAATCGGCAAAAACCCTGGTAAGGCCGAAGGGAGAGGACGGAGCGGGCGGCCGGTAATAAAAGCCCAGTTCCCCCCGGTTAAAGTGTTCCCCCTCTTCCCCGGAGCCCCGGAAAAGGGCGCTGAACCTTAAAAGGCTTGATCTCCTTCCCCGCTTTTCCACTTTGGCGGCGGTCCTGAACCCCGCTCCGGGGGAAGCGCCGTCGGACCCCACATAGCGGCTTCCCGCGCCGTCCACCGCCAGGGAAAGCCGCCAGGGCCTGTCTCCCAGCCTGACGCCCAGGTTCCCGTAAAAATCCCTGCCGTAGGCAAAGGTTTCCGAATAGGCGCCGTCGGCGGCAAAAGCGGCAAAGGGGGTATTGAAGAGCAGGCTGCCCCCCAGGAGCCTAAAGTCCCGTTCGGGCAGGGCCGGGGACATACTGAACCAGGTCGAGGAAGACCGGGGCGGCAGGGTCAACTCCGTATAAAAACCTTCAAGACGGATCAGGCCCTTGGCCCGGCGGGAACCGGAAGCCGGGGAACCGCCGGAAGCGGCGGAATTATCGCCCCCTCCGCGGGGATTCCGGTCAAAGGCCAGATCCGCCCCGGCGGTCAACGCGGGGCTGCCTGTTTCCTGCAGAGCCAAAGCCGTAAAACCCCGCAGGGCCGTACCGTTTTCCGTTCCCAGGGGAATAGAGGGAGTTCCCAGATAAAAATAGCTCAGGGGCCTTCCCGTGGAGGAAGGTTTTGTTTTCAGGTCCGCGCTGGAGGGAGCATGGGCCTCCGCATAGGGGGCCCCCCGAATCCAGGGATTACGTATTCTGGCGGCAAGGCCGTATATTTCGCTCACGCCGTATAAAAAACGGGATTCCGTGGAATGGTGGTATATTCCCCCGGATACCGCCGTAAGGGCGGGCGGTTTTGTTTCGCTTACAAAACTATCCCCCAAAAGTTCCCAGGACGAGGCGGGCCGCCGGTCCGTAAGCTGCACCCGGAACAATAAGCCCGGCTTGGGCATGGTCAGCCTTATTTGAAAGCGGTCGACGAGGTTCCCCGTACTCACCCAGGACCCGGACCAAAGCAGTTCCGGCCGGAGAAACGCCGTTGT
>JAISRD010000174.1 GCA_031273835.1 Treponema sp.
ACCCTTAAAACCTTTACGGATTTGGAGGGGATAGAGGGGGCAATCATCAAATACCGGAAACCTGACGGAACGGCGGGGAGTTTTCCGGCGGGGGTGGCGGATACGGCAAAGGGTGTTATTTTCCATGAGTGTATTGAGGGGGAGATAGACATGGCGGGATGGTGGTCGTTCTGGGCCTTCATTACCTTTGGAGATGGAAGGACAGCCGCCGGGGAAACGGCGAAGGTGTTTGTATGGAATGAAGGAGGCTGAAAAAACGGCATCCGTGCCGTTTTTTCAGCTCGGAGTTTTTGCGTTGCAAAAACTCCACCTAAATCAGACAAACACCAGCATCCATGCTGGAGGAAAAAATGAAAAGGCGTGATCCCGAAGCAAGATACCGGGAGAACATACGGCGTGAACAGAAAACATTAGAGGAATACGCCGCCCATGAAATTGAGTATGCCGATGATCTCCTGCTCTGGTATAAGCTTAAGAAGCGGGAAATTCCCGATGATCAATACCGGGCGGTGTCTTTCTTCAAAAACAGGGAATACCTCTTGAAGCCCGGTTCCCTGACCCTGCTCTATTCAATGTACCGGCGGATGGCGGAAGAATTGCCGCCGCCTACAAAAGAAACGGCCTTTGGCTGGCTGGCGTACCGCTACAGGGTGTACGCAATGACACTTATTAAGGGGGGATACGATGGCTGAACCGATAGGGGATGAATCAATTTATTACCGGCTGGGTTTGCTTAAAAAGGGGCTGGTCCAGTTTACCGATTCCACCAACGCCCAGCGGCTGATACGGGAACACGGCAGGGATATACGCTATAACGCCGCCTGGAAAAAATGGGTGGTCTGGAACGGGACCTATTGGCAGACCGATAACGGCGCGCTGATCCACGAAAAGGGCCTTGAAATGGTCCGCAATATCTATGACGAACTGCTCAAAACCGCCGACTACCGGGACCGGATGGAAATTGAGAAGTACGCTATGTTAAGCGAATCGGTGAGGCGGCGGGAGGCCTTTGTCAAGGCGGCAAGCTGGGTATCATCTCTTAATATCTCAAGTGATGATCTGGACCGTAACCCCTGGCTCCTTAACGTGCAAAACGGGACTATCAATATGGAAACCGGGGAATTCCGGGAACACCGGCAGGAGGATATGATCACCAGGATGGCCCGGACGGCCTATGACAGCACGGTGGACTGCCCGGCGTGGAAACAGTTTATCCGGGAGATCATGAACTACAACGGTGATATTATCACGTTCTTACAGACTATAGCGGGGTGGGCGGTTACGGGGGACACTTCGGAACAAACGATGTTTATACTGTTCGGTTCCGGGGCCAACGGGAAAAGTACCTTTCTCAATACCATCATGTACCTGCTGGGGGATTATGCCATTGCTACGCCGACGGAGACCTTTATGAAGCGGAACGGGGAACAGATCAGTAATGACATAGCCCGGCTGCGGGGAACCCGCTTTGTTACCACCACGGAGGCGGAACAGGGGAAAAGGCTTTCCGAGCCGCTTATCAAGCAGATAACCGGAAATGACCGAATGACGGCCCGTTTCCTCTACGGGGAATTTTTCAACTTCGTACCGACCTTCAAGATTTTTATGGCCACGAATCACAAGCCGGTTATTAGGGGGACCGATTACGGGATATGGCGGAGGATTAAGCTGATACCCTTTACGACCCGGATTGAGGAAGAGATGCAGGACAAACATCTGGAAGAGAAGCTGAGGGCGGAATCGAGCGGTATACTGAACTGGCTTTTGGAGGGAACCGCCCGGTGGCGGAGGGAGGGGCTTAAAGCCCCCCGCGCTATTCTCAACGCCACCGATGAATACCGTGGGGAAATGGACGTGATTGGGAATTTCCTGAAAGAATGCTGTATACAAAACCCTGGGTGCAGCATCAGGATACGGGAACTGTTCAAGGCGTATCAGGGATGGTGTGATGAGAACAACGAACACGCCTGTAGTGAGCGGTTCTTTTCCCTGCGGCTTAAGGAGATGGGATATGAGAGGACCCGGACCGCCGAGGCCCGGTACTGGCGGGGCCTTATGTTATTACCTGAAAAACGATGATTTTACCCGGCCCCACGCCTTGTTACATATAACGGCAAACAAGCTCAATGTTTCGCGTGCATCCCTGAGCGGGGCCTGAGTTATTACCCGAAAAGCAATGATTTTACCCGGCCCCACGCCTTGTTACAGGGGAACGGTTTATTTTTCGGCTTTCGGTTTCCGGCTTTGCTTTTTTGGTTCCGCTGTTCGAGGGGTCTTTGCCCCGGGCGTTTTGGGGGCCGGCTTTTTTGCCGGGGCTTTCTTTTCCGCCGGAACGGTGGTGTCTTCGATTTTGGCGGCGGGGGCGTTTTTCTGGATTGATTTTATGCCGTTGAGGCAGGCGGCCTTGGTTTCGTAGGCTTCGCCTGTGGCGATGATCTCGCCATTGGTTGCCTTGAGGTTAAAGCGGAATTTCTTTGCCCTGTCGGTATAAACGGTAAATTTTGCGGCCATGATATAAGCTCCTTAATTATTTATTGTCTTACCCTAGCATACCGGGAAAATAATGAAAAGGGGTGGACTTGCGGGTAAAAAGCGTGTGGTTTTTTTGTTTTGCGGCGGCCCCCCGTGCGCCCCTTTTTTCCGGCTGTAAAAACAGGGAAGCGGTATTTTTGCCTGTTATGATTCCTTTAGAAGTGATACCGAGAGGGCGGCAGCAGGCTCTTTTATCCTTGAGTGGTATAGCAAAAAAACTACCGTAAGCGGGAAAGATCATTTTGACAGCAGTTTTCTGCGGAGTATATCAAAACTGGCTTTTTGGGACCCTTGCGCGCTCCCCCCTGATTATTAGAAAAATGACCGTTGGGAGGGTCATAAATGACCGATAAATCATCGTTTGAGGGCCTTTATGTGTCATGGTAAAGAGTGGTATTGAGTGATACGGAGTAGTATCTATGAGCTTCTAATGTTCTTATTTCTTTCTTTTTTCTTTTTATGACAATAAAAAAAAGAAAAAGAGTATAAAGTAAGCTCTATAGGGAGAATAGGGAAATTTGATGGATTGTCAGTCATTTGTCATTGAAGGCGGAGATCAGTATCAGCGGGCGGGTAGTATCACTCAGGCCAGCCGGGGGCGGAGTACGCCGGGCTTCATGGAAACCAGAGCATCAGGGCGGGCAAAGCACGCCCCGCTGCGGGGGGGTTATCGGCGGGGCGGCCAGGACGGCCGCCTTTAGAGGAAAAAAATACCGGCATGGACGCCGGTATTTTTTTCTACCTTGCGGCCCCCGGCAACGGGCCGGGGGCTGTGCCCCCCCCTTTGAGCCGTTGAAGGACGGGTTTGCGACCGGAGCGTAACACTGTGACGCGGAGAGAGCAAACCCCTCCTGTTGTCTTGACAGAGGGGGAAGCCCGGCGGCGAGGGGGAGGGACAATATATGCCGCCGATAACCCCCCGCCTGACTACGCTTATCGTGTAGGTTGCGCGGCCCTGGGCGGGCTTATTACGCTGAGTTCCCCCCGGTGCTGCACACAGCCGGGGGCGGGGTGCCGGGGTTCTTGTTGGCGG
>JAISRD010000176.1 GCA_031273835.1 Treponema sp.
AATTCAATCGGGAAAAGAGTAATACTCTTTCCACTTCCGCGTAGCGGATTCGCTTCGGCTAGGTTTTTGTGTTTTGAGGCACACTTTTTTCGGCTAGATTTTCTTTTGAGGCATTACGTACCGCGCGGTTAAATTTCTTCATTGGAACCACAAGAGCCCGCTTGCGCGGGAGGCGCCGCAAAGCTCCGGGATGGCGTCCAGGACGGCGTCATCTATCATACGGCCCCCGGCGGTATAGCCCAGCTTCCGGTCCGGCCTGGCGGAACCGTGGAAATCGCTGCCCGCGGTGATACGGAGCCCCAGGGACAGGCCGAGTTCCTCAAGGCGTTTACAGTCGTTGAGTTTTGCCGTGGGATGCCAGGCTTCCAGGCCGTCCAGGCCCCGTTCCTTAAGGGAGCCGATCAGCGCCGGAAGGCGGCCCCAGGCGGCATAGAGGGACATGGGGTGGGCCAGAACCGCTATTCCCCCCGCCTCATGGATCAGGGCCGCGGCCCGGTCAAAGGCCAGCCCTTCCCTGGGTACGTAGAAGGGCCGGCCCCTGGAAAGGTAGCGCTTAAAGGCCTGCTCCTGGTTTTTAACCAGTTTCCGGTTTATCAGAAAACGGCCGAAATGGGGGCGCCCCACGATATTTCCCCCGGCAAGGCTCCGTATATCGTCATAGTCCAGTTGAAGCCCCGCTTCCCGCATCTTTTCCACCATAAGACGGTTCCTCCGCTCCCTGGCCCCCGCCAGGCTTTCCAGGGTTTCCGAAAAAACCCTACCGGGGGACTTGAGCCCCAGGCCGAGCAGGTGAAATTCCCCGGCGATATTTTCGGACCCCGGCCTTTCCCGGCTTTCGCTCTCAATTTCCAGTTCAATGCCGGGGATAAGGGTAATGTTTCGGGACCGTGCCGCTTCCGCGGCCTCACCAAGGCCCGAAAGGGTATCATGATCCGTCAGGGCAAGGGCGGATATTCCCAGGGCGGCGGCTTTTTCAACCAGTTTCCCGGGGGCAAGGTCCCCGTCGGAGGCTGTTGAATGGGTATGGAGATCTATCATACTATTAATTGTATCAAAGAACGCTCTTTTTGCCGATAATAGGTGCATAGAAACAGGTTGTTGACTGTTAAGGTCCGTGATCATAGAATATGCAGGGGGATAGCCTTTAGGTGTCTGATTTTACGCTGCGGAACGGGATTATTGTCGATGGAAGCAAAGAGCCTCGAAGGGGAGTTCTTGAGGTTTCGGGGGAAAGGATAAGGTCCGCCGAAAATCCCGTAGGGCTGGATCTTAAAGGCGCTTCCTGTGTTTATCCCGGCCTTATCAATACCCACGATCATCTTCAGGGCAATTACCGCCCCGCCGTCGGCCCCAAACCGGGACAATTCTACCTGACCTGGCTCCCTTGGGATAACGATCTTAAGGCCTCCTGTACCTTTGAGGAGCGTTCGCGGCTCAGCAGGGAGGATCTTTACGCCCTCTCCGGTTATAAGTGCCTCTTTTCCGGGGTAACCACGGTACACGATCATTTCCCCCAAAAATTCAACGCGAAATTACTGCCCACCCTGCCCATCAGGGCTGTTGCGGAATACGGCCTGGCCCACGAATCATCCTCCTACGACCTGAAATGGGGGGACGGGATTTTAATTGAACACGAGCGGGCGGTAAAAAACAACTGGCCCTTTATCACCCACCTGTCCGAAGGTTTTGACGAAGAATCCATGAAGGGCCTTGAGTATCTGGAAAGCATCAAGGTGCTGGACAGCCATTGCCTTTTTATCCACTGCATAGCTTTCAGCGATGAGGATATACAAAAGACGGCAAAAGCGGGGGCCAGCGTTTCCTGGTGCGGATTCTCCAATATGTTTATGTTCAACGTTACCTGTAAGATACGCAAGATGCTCCGGGCGGGGGTAAACGTAAGCATAGGCACCGATTCTTCCGCCACAGGGACGGCCAACCTCCTTGCCGAAATTAAATACGACCGGGGGCTCTACCAAAAACTATACGGGGAAGATCTTTCCCCCCGGGTGATTTTTGAGATGGTAAGCTCCAACGCGGCCAGGGCTCTTTGGATCGCGGACCGTACCGGCTCCCTTGAGGAAGGAAAACTTGCGGATATTCTGGTGCTCAAGGGCCGCAGGGACGACCCCTACGAAAACCTCGTCTCGGCCTCTGAGGACGATATAGAACTGGTGGTTCTGGAGGGGAATCCCATTTACGGGGAACTCCGGTTTTTGGATATTTTCGGCGGGAAGCTTCCCCCGGGGTATACACAGATCGAGGTGGATTCCAGGACCATGTTCGTAAAGGGAGATCCGGCGGGGTTGTATACCCAGGCCAGGAAAAAGATAGGGTTCAAAAAGATACTGGATTATCTGCCCTTTGAACCGGAGGAATGAGATAAGAATGCCAAAGCCCTTTCAATACAGAGCAGGTTCGGTTATCTATTTTCAGGGAGACGCGGCGGACAAAATCTTTATACTCCAGTCCGGCAAGGTTAACCTTACCTACCAGGACATAGAAAACGGAGAGGATGTTCATGATCTTGTGCAGCCCGGGGAATTTTTCGGGGTAAAGTCCGCCCTGGGCAGATATCCCCGGGAGGAAAACGCCATTACCATACAGGACGCCGCGATTATGGCCTTTACCGTCCCCGAATTTGAAACCCTGGCCCTGGCCAATACCCGGATCGTCATGAAAATGCTCAAGGTCTTTTCCAACCAGCTCAGGCGCCTGCACCATCAGGTTTCCAACCTGTTGGAAAAAACGGGGGAATTAAGCCCCGACAAGGGCCTCTATAATGTGGGGGAATACTACCTTAAAAACAGGCGTTTTTTCCAGGCCAAGGCTGTTTTTTCCCGCTACCTTACCTACTACCCTTCGGGGCAAAACGCCGTTCAGGCGGCGAGGAACCTCGAAGTGGCCGAATCCCAGCTGGGTAAAATGCCCCAGGCGGACCCGAGGAAGCAGGCGGCTCCTCTTTCCGCCCCCCCGTCCAAGGCCCAGATGGGGGAAACCGCCAAGGCCTACTACGACGCGGTAAGCATGGTATCTCAGGAAAAATACCAGCAGGCTTACCTTAGTTTTAATAAGATCGTTGAAACCAGCAGGGACCCCGAATACGCCGCCAAAAGTTCCTATGAAATCGGCCGCTGTTTATACCTGCTGAATAAATTCAACGACTGTATCAAATACTTTACCGGCATGATCACCAAGTATCCCCGCCATCCCGATCTGGGTTCAAGCCTCTTTTTTATGGGCCAATCCTATGAAAAACTGGGAAGAAAGGATCAGGCCCAGACTTTCTACAAAAAGATCCTTACCATGAATACCGATGAGGATGACGCGGTTCATATTAAAGCTAAACGGGCTTTGAAAGCCCTGTCGGGAGAATAAACCATGGATCTGGATGCCTTCGGCAGATTTGCAAGGATCTTTCAGGCGGGGGAGATGATCTTCTCCGAATTTGAACCCGGCGACGCCTTTTACCTTATCCAGTCCGGCAGGGTGGAACTGGTTAAGATCATCGGGAACATTGAAAAAACCCTGGACATACTTCAGCCTTCGGAGATGTTTGGGGAAATGGCCCTGCTGGAAAATTCCCCCCGCTCGGCCACGGCCATAGCCCTGGACCAGGTGAAGGTGCTGGAATTCAACCGCCAGAATTTCGAGGTCCTCATGCTGGGGAACCCCCAGATTGCCCTCAAACTCCTCAAGATGTTTACCAAGCGCATCTACGACTCAAAACGGCGCTTCATGATCCTGACCCTGGACGACCCCCAGGCAAAGATAGCCGACGTATTCCTCATGCTGGACGAGACGGCTTCGGGGATAGACAAGAGTACCGAGCGCAGGGAATTCAGAACCACCGCGGAAGATATAGCCCACTGGGCCGGCATGAGCGTAAACCAGGCCAGGGAGATCATCAACCACTTTGTAACCCAGCGGCGCATGGAAGTTTTTTCCGACAAGATCGCCGTAAAAAATATCAATGATTTTTCCCGTTTTGTAGCTTCCCGCCGCAAAAAAACATAGGGCGCATTTTCGTCTTCCCCTTTTACCCGTATCCTGCTATACTAAAGTCCGGTGGACTTATATGATTTTGAAAAAAATTCCGGCCCTTGTTCCCGTTTGTCCGCTTCTTCAAGCCGCCGGACGGCGTCCGGCGGCGGGCGTTGGTTTCTTCCTGTGCGGCCTATTGTTTTTGGCCTTTACCCCCGGCGGCTGTTCGGGAGCCCTGGTTTCCGGTAACGGAGCCCTGGTTTCCACCGGAAACCTCCTTTCCAACCGCATACCGGACGGCTATTATGTGGCCGAAGCGGCTTTCTTTGATTCCCAGGGCTGGAAGGAGTACGTCTCGCTGTATATGGTCAACGGACGCATTGTTACGGTTGAATACAACGCCAAAAATTCAAGCGGCTTTATCAAGTCCTGGGACCCCGATTATATGCGGCTCATGAACGCCGTCAGTAAAACCTATCCTAATCAATACGTTAGAACCTATGCCACCGCTTTGCTTGATTTGCAGGACCCCGATAAGGTGGATGCCCTCAGCGGGGCCACCGAATCCCACCGTACCTTTACAATACTCGCCAAGGCGGCCATTGCCCAGGCAAAGACGGGGAATAAGCGGACCGCCCTGGTGGATATTCACTTAGACGGCCGTAGAGAAGAATGAGCCTATGAGGGACAGAGAAAGCATTTCCACAAAAATCACCCTGACCACGGTATTGGCGGTACTTCTCCTCAGCGCCGGCCTTGTGGTACTGATGAGTCTTTCCATAGGTTCCATCACCAACCATATACTGCTGCAGATACTTCAAACAACGGCAAAAACAGCGGCCCAGGATGTGGAGGCCCACATTCATACCCTGGCGGATCGTTTTTTTCTTATCAGAACGAGCAGCGCCCTGCGGGAAGCGGCCAACCTGCCCCCGGGATCGGAACTCAGGGAGCCGGCCATCAGGGCGGTCCAGTGGGAACTTGACTATACCGCTTCGGGGATAGAATTCGTGTGGCTGGGCCTGTACCGCCTGGACGGGACCATAGCGGCGGGTACGGAAAACTGCCCCCCCGATGTCTCGGAGCGTTCAATTATCAGGACCATCAACGAAACGAAAAACCTCGTTATCGACGATACTTCGGCGGGTTCCCAGGGCCTGGAAATAGTTATGGGCCTTCCGGTAAATTCCGAATCGGGGATCAGCTATTATCTTTTGGGGAGTTACCGTTACAACATCCTTTCCGATATTCTCAGCAATATCAACGTGGGCGTCGACGGGACCGCCTTTATTATCACCCAGGAAGGGCGGCTTATAGCCCATAAAGACCAGGACAGGGTTTACAGCCGGGATGTCTTAGGCGGGGGGCCCGGCGACGCCTCCTTCGAATCGGCGGAATTGGAACTTATGATCACGGATCAGACCAACTCCGTGATCATCCCAAGTCCGGGGGGAAGGATTATCTTCAGCTATGCCCCCATACGGGGAACCCGCTGGTTCCTTGGGATACGGGCGTATCATTCCAATTTTATGGAGCCCCTGAGGGGGGCGATCCTGATAAGCAGTCTCTTAACCGCCGCCGCCCTCTTTGTCTTTATTTTCATTTTTACGGCCATCTTAAACCGCATACTCACCCAGCCCCTTCACGCGATTACCGGCAACGCCCTCAATCTTGCCTCGGGTATTTTTGAAGCCACGCTGCCCCGGGAGATCACCGGCAGAAAGGATGAAATCGGCCGCCTTGGATCGGCCTACCTGTCCGTGTCCGATTCTATACAGCATGTTATCGGCGACATAGGGAGCCTCACCAAGTCGGCCCGTTCCGGGTCTCTCAACGAAAGGACCGATCCGGCGGATCATCAGGGGGATTACCGCCTTATTATTGCGGGGATCAACGCCATGATGGATGTGTTCTGCTCCCACCTTAACGCGATGCCGGCGGCCCTTGCCCTGTTTAACTCCGAAGCGGCGCCTCTGTACATCAACAGGGATATGGAGGCGGTGCTTAAACGCCATAACTTCAAGAAGGACGATCCCCATCTATTGTACACGATTCTGACAAAACCCGACTGGAACGCCCTCTTCGATCCAAGGGAAGAACTGGGCACCTATAAGGACGATGTAAACATACCCGATTCTGACGGGAAAATTTTTAATTATACCATCACCCTGCAGCGTATCCTTGACGAAGCTTCGGTGATGATGATCTTACAGGATGTTTCCCAGCTGACCAGGGCGCGGCTTGACGCCGAAGCAGCCAGCATGGCAAAAAGCAATTTCCTTGCCAATATGAGCCACGAAATGCGGACCCCCATGAACGCCATTATAGGCATGACAAATCTGGCCAAGGCTTCGGAAAAAATAGAGCGTAAGAACTACTGCCTTAATAAAATTGAAAATGCCTCAAACCACCTCTTGGGGGTTATCAACGATGTTTTGGACATGTCAAAAATCGAGGCGGACAAATTTGAGCTTTCAATCAATGAATTCAACTTTGAGAAAACCCTTCAGCGAATAACCAATGTGATCACCCCCAAGCTGGAAGAAAAACGCCAGCATTTTACCATACACATCGACAAGGACCTTCCCTTTAACCTGATAGGGGACGAACAGCGCCTTGCCCAGGTAATAACCAACCTTCTTTCCAACGCGGTTAAATTCACCCCCGAGGACGGAACCGTACACTGCGGTATTAAAATGATAAAGGCCTCAGGAGAAATCCTGACCCTGGAGATCAGCGTAAGCGATACGGGGATAGGGATAAGCGCGGAACAGCAGAAACGGCTCTTTAGTTCTTTTCAGCAGGCCGATTCAAGCATTTCCCGGCGCTTTGGCGGAACGGGCCTGGGGCTGGTTATCTCAAAACGTATCGTGGAAATGATGAACGGCGCGATCCGTATCGATTCAAGTTTAGGCCGGGGGTCTACCTTTATCTTTACGGCGGAATTGAAAAAAGGCGGCGATGAAACGGAGGTTCTGCTCCCCGGTCTTAACCGCAGCCAGGTGCGTATTCTGGCGGTGGACGACGACCCGGACATACTGGAATACTTTTCGGGGATCATGGAGCGTTTCAAGCTCTCCTGTGATACCGCCAAAAGCGGAGAAGAGGCATTGACGTTAACGGAACAGAAGGGCCTTTACAGCATATACTTTATCGACTGGAAAATGGACGGCATGGACGGCATCGAGCTTTCACGGCGCTTGAAGGCCATGCAGGACAGCCGCGGCGCCGGGGCCGCCGTCCATGAGCCCGTGGTAATCATGATATCCGCCGCGGAGTGGATCACCATCGAAACGGAAGCCAGGGCCGCCGGGGTTTCCAAATTCCTCCCCAAGCCCCTCTTCGCCTCCGCCATCTCGGACCTTATCAACGAATGCCTGGGAAAACCCGAACAGAAAGACCATGCCTGCGGCGAACCGGGCTGCTTTAGGGGGCAGACAATACTCCTGGCCGAGGACGTGGAAATTAACCAGGAAATAGTCCAGTCCCTGTTGGAACCGACCGAACTGACCGTTGAATGCGCCGAAAACGGCGTCAGGGCGGTACAAATGTTTAGGGAAAATCCCGATAAATACCGGATGATACTCATGGATGTCCACATGCCCGAAATGGACGGCTACGAAGCAACCCGCCGCATCAGGGCCCTTGAAATACCCAGGGCAAAAACAATTCCCATCGTAGCCATGACGGCAAATGTATTCCGGGAGGATATCGAGCGCTGCCTGAAATCGGGGATGAACGACCATGTGGGTAAGCCCCTGGATTTCGACAAGGTGCTGGAAAAACTGAGGCAGTATCTGGGATAGTAAGACGGGGTATGTTCCCGCCCGCGTAAATTACAAAAAAAGGACCTGGATGCCTTAAGGCGTTCAGGTCCTTTTTCCATCAATAATCGATAGATCCCTAGATCTGGCGGATCGTGCCGCCCCGTCCGCTGCGGGCGGGCCGTCCGCGGCCTTTGCCGCTCTTTTCCTTGGATTTTGGCTTGGCGTCCGCTACCTTGCGTCCCCGTCCTCTGGAGGGGGCCACAGCGGTGGTAACTCCATCATCATCGGTGTTCAGCATATCGAGGTACGCCTGAGCCGGAGCCTGGGGCGCCTGGGCGGGGGCCGCTTCCCCGGCGGAATCGGAGAAGGACTGGGCGATATCGTCCCGCACGGTGGACCGGCGGCGGCTGAAGGACGCAAAAGCGGCGTCCTGGAAACCCTTTGAAACCCCATGGAGGAATTCATTCAGCACATTGGCCATGGCGTTAAGGGTTACCTTCTTCCGTTTAAGGGAGGTAATATCCACGTCAAGGAGCAGGCCGGGCTGGATATGGTAGGGATTGATCATATAGTCAAACTTGTTGAATTCCCGTTCCAAAAAGCCCAGCCTGTCTTCCATTACCCGCCGTTCCACGGGATAACGGTAGTCGTACATCTCCTTCATTTTATCCCGCATCTGGATGATCTTCTGATGGACCTTGTTCTTTTCGTAGATATAGGTCCGGTTCATCCGTTCCACTTCGGTTTCACCGGTCTTGATAAAGGTAATCTCATCCCAGACCTTGGCGATATCCTCATACATGGGTTCGCCGCTCTTAGCCTTAATGGTCTTGCGTATGCGGCCTCTCTGTTTGGCGGCAAGATCATTAAAATCCGTTACCTTAAAGGCGGGCTTACCGCCTTCATAGATAACGTCGAGGACATCCCAAAGATGGGCCACTTCGTTTTCAAAGCTCTTCATCTGGACATCGTAGGCCTTCCGTTCTTCAATAAGCTGGGCCGAATCATAGTAGCGCATCTTAACCTGATAGCGCTCATCGGGAAGCTGGCCCGTATCGGTATCTTCATATTCCCGCACCATAAGTTCACGGGCGTTCTTGAAGTTTTCAATATATTGGTACCCCATTTTGGAAGTATCAAGTATTGAGGTGATCGAATTAACCGCCGTATTGAAACCCCTGGTACGGATATTCTCAATATCGACGATCTTTTTAAGGTTTTCACGGACATTGAGCTGATCGTACTCGGCAGGATCAATTTCCGCCCTAAGGCCGCTAAGCCGGTCCATGACGGTCTTTGCAATCACATCGTAACGCTTGGATTTGGGTTCCTCAGGATTATCATCGGTGTACTTTTCCACCTTACCCATCTTGGTAAAGATGATTTCACTGTCGGAAAGCTCTTCCAAGCCCTGATCGATCCTTTCATCCTTGAACTGCTCAATTTCCTTGTCAATGGTTTCGATGATGTGTTTGGAAAGAAGCTCCTTGATAAGGTATTCCACCGTTGCCTGGTAATGATAAATCGGGCTGATAAGCTCGGCGTCCAGGATATTAACCGAAAGCTTTACATCGGTAACGGCCTTGGGCTTAAGAAGGTTATCCTTAAAGGCGCATTTAACGATGGAATAGGCGTTTTCGCCCCGGATAAAGGCGCCGGTGTCGGTCTTTTGCCGCAAGAGGCTGTTGGTCAGGTTTTCAAGGTCATTGACACCCCGCTGGATATGGCCCTGCAGGTGTCCGTACATGTTGATCATGGATTTTTCAATTTCACCGGTATTAAACTTATCGGCGCCGCCCACGGCATCCAGAAGATCGGCAATCTCCTTGGGAGTATACCGGGCAAGGACTTTGGTTTCTTCCTTGTCCATATAGTTCCGGATCTTCTTAACCATTTCATCTTCACTGGTCACCATGTAACGGTTGAACATATTCTGATAGTTCTGGTTGAAATAGTTATACAACTTTTCCTTAACCCCGCCCATAATGTCCAGGCGTTCAAGGACATCCTTAGGCAGCTTGGAATTGATGTGATGGACAACCTTGTTGGTTTCTTCCTCCAGAAGCTGGTTTACTTCCGCCTGCTGATCCCTATACTCCTGTGCCAATGAATTCCTGGAACCGACGGCACTGGGTTTCTCCGGGTGAAATACATTAGGACTTTTTGGTAGATCAATACTTCCCATATTTCCCTTCCTTATTTTATTAAGATATTATCACACTCTAACTCTTGATTAGATCTGTGATTATCATAGTAGCCCCGAAGATAAAAAAAGTCAAGGTTTGACTTGCATTTTTGGCTTTTTTTCGGTAAAATTCCCTAAAAGGGTCGTAGTTAATACAATTTCGGCATACCTAAGGGGCAATACGACAGCCCATACCGCCAAGATGGCTCAGTCGGTAGAGCGGCGCACTCGTAATGCGCAGGTCCGGGGTTCGATTCCCCGTCTTGGCTGACGTAATTCCTTATAGTATAAGGAATTACAAGAATGTTGACAACTGTATTTTGAACGAGTATCCTTTAGTGTAGCACTCACTGTAGCATTTTTATAAGGGGTGTTCAAAATGCAGGATGTAACTCGTAATTCTTATAGTCTCTACAAAAGGGATGCCGGCAACCGAACAATCTGGTACGTCCGCTTTTGGAATGACGAAACGCAGTCCTATTCCGGGGGCCGCTCTACCGGGCAAACGACAAAACCCGCCGCTCACCGGCAGGTGCAAAAATGGCTTACCGAAGGTTTGCCCGAAGCCCAAAAGAAAGACCTCAAAGCCACCAAGAATCGGCTTATCGGAGCCATAACCAAATACTTATCCGATTGCGAGGCCATCAAAAAGGGTGAAAAGTACGATGAGGGAGAAATCATCAAACTTTTCTATACCCAGGTTACAAATATGCAAATGGCTTCCGGGGAACGATTTGTGAATTACCTTTACCGTTTTTGGGATTGGAACGGCAACTATGTGCAGGGACGGCTTGAGCGGGGCAAGCATATTGGCAAAAGGTATGTAGATGGCTGTCATACCAAAATAAAACTTCATATTGAGCCCTTTTTTAACGACATCTTGCTTGCTGATGTAACTACCCTTTTACTCGAACAGTTTATGCGCTCTTTCCCCCGGCGCAATACTGACCCCAAAAACGGCTATTCCATGAGTACCATCAATCTGGTGATGAAGGTGATAAAAAAGGCTCTCAAGGAGGCCGTACGTTTGGGGATACTCCCACGGGACCCGTCAAATAACATTGAACTTCTTTCGGAGGATACAGAGGCGCGCGGCATCCTCACCCCGGATGAAATAACAGAGTTATTCAAGCCGGAATGGATAGACGAGAGAAGCAAAGTTGCCTCTATCCTGGGGGCGGTTTCCGGAATGCGTATCAGCGAAGTAGTAGGATTGCGTATCGAAAACGTAAATACTGAAAAATATGTCATCCTTGTTGATAAAAGCTATTCCTATTATGAAAAACGTCTCAAGGGCACAAAAACAGAAAAATCCCGTGTTATCTATACCGATTTTTCAATAATCAAGATGCTCACGGATTTGTATGCCAAAAACCCATACAAAAACTCCTATATATTTTGGGGGCTTGAACCGAACGCGCCCATGCGTTACGACACCGTTGAGAAACATCTGGAAAAAAGACTAGCCTTCCTATTCGGAATGGAAATAAAAGAAGCTATTGATACGGAATGGCGGGACCTTGCCAAAATCGTCGCCCTTAAAACCGGAATCAAGAACGAAGAAATGATTGCGATACAGCCGGATAACCTTGATACGGACCAGAGCCGCATAATGCTCTATTATAGTTATTCTTTCGGCGGAAAAAAAATCGAAATGCACAAATATTCCGAAAAACGTCTAATCCCAATTGATGCCACTATCCTTCAAAGGCTTGCCGTCCTATGCGGAAAAAGCCCTAATGGCCTCATTCTGAAAGGGTCAGAAAGCAAAACCCCGGTAGATTTTAACACTCTCACCGAGAAGGAGTCAAGGAAGTTGACTCTGGCTTATGGAGAGATTGCAAGGCGGGAACGTAATGTCAGCTTCCACGGATTCCGTCACTTTTTCAATTCGACTATCCGGGG
>JAISRD010000225.1 GCA_031273835.1 Treponema sp.
TACCCCGGTTCCACAGGGGGACGACGTCGGCGCCGATTTTCCGCAGCAGGTCCGGTTCAACCTCCCCCAGAAGCTGGAGGGGTTCGCATATTTTTATGGGATGTTCCGGCAAGCCGTAGGCTTTTCTAAGCCGGTAGAGGGTACTGGCATTGATGCCGGTCTGTCCGTTGGATCCAAGGTCCAGCGGAACATAGTCCGGCAGCCGGTGGTTGATGGTTTCGATTATTCTTTCCCTGGAAGTCATGATGATACTCCTGCGTGCCGATAGCCGCCATACTCCCTGTTAGTCATGCATCCCCCATCATAGCCATAGTAGTTTTTCGCTAAACCGAAAAATCTAAAAAATCCCCCGGGCCTCCGCTGTCCGTTCCCATACTGCGCCTCTTCTGTACAGGAGGGGGCAAAAGCCCGGGGGAAATTTTGTCCGGGAGCTTAGTCTGCGCTGGCTCCCATTATTTCCCGGTAGTTGCCGGCGTCCACCATGGTTGCGCTAAAGGGGTATACGCCAAATTCCGCGCCGGGTTTCTTATACTCCGAGTAGGGAACTATTCCCTTTTCGATCCAGTCCATAGCGGCGTTGGCGGCGATCTGGCCGTCCAGGATGGGGTCGATGTACGCGGTGGCTTTAAAGCAGGAATAGTCCTTCTTGAATTCATCCTTTGCCAGGTATCCGCCCACGCCTACCACTATGGCGTCCCGATCCAGGTTGGCCTGTTCCAGGGCCCGGGTCGCTCCCTGGGCGCCTTCGTCATTGGGGGCCATGACGATCCATGAGGTAAACTGGGGATTCGCCGTAATGGTTGCCGCCGCCACGTTGAAACCCTTATCGGTGGTGCCGTCGTAGTCCGCCCGGATAACCTTTTTGGGGTCGAAGGAGGGAACCAGCTCAAGAAACTTGTCCCGGGCCCCCTCGCTACGGGGTACGCAGGAAGAAACTTCCGGCATGTTCATCAGCATAAAGCCGGTGGTGGCCGCAGTGGGAGAAACATTACCGCCGTTAACATACGCACCCAGGTATTCGCCGATGCCCTGGCCTACCTTGTACGCGTCCAGTTCCAGCGCCGGGGCGATGTGAACGCCCTGCTCGTCGATAAGGCCGTCATCGTCCGCCATGACCTTGATGCCGTTTTCCTTACAGCGATCCACGGTAATCTGGCTGAGTTTCTGATCCGGCGGGCAGACGATGAGGACATCCACCTTCTGGGAGATGGCGGCGTCCAGAGCGGTCATATACTTATCGGGATTCATTGAGGTGTCGAAAAGGATCACGTCCTTGGCTCCCCGGGCAATTGCCGTATCCCGCATGGCGGTGGAAGTGCCGACGAACCATTCCTGAGAAAGATCCTTACATATAAAGGCGAGCAGCGGGCCTTCTTCCCCGCCGCCCGTATCCGCGCTTTCCTTGGCGCATCCAAGGGAAGCGGCAATTAAAGCGATTGAAAAAATACCGGCAGCAACAGTTAACATTAACTTCTTCATGTTCATTTCCTCCAAATTTTATTAAGAGTCCGCATCATCGTGCGGATCGCCAGAGGCGCCCATTACCAGCATCGGGAAACATAGGTTTCCGGAAATTT
Source organism: Treponema sp. (assembly GCA_031273835.1). Taxonomy (GTDB): domain Bacteria; phylum Spirochaetota; class Spirochaetia; order Treponematales; family Breznakiellaceae; genus JAISRD01. The sequence goes on from JAISRD010000225.1 coordinate 1,578, forward strand.
TGATCTTCCTTCCTCGTTACCTCCTCCCTTATTTTTTTCGTTTACGGTTACGGATATAGTCAAAGGACAGGGCGGCGATGAGCAGCAGGCCCCGGGAAACGGTCTGCCAGAATGAGGGTACGTTCATCATCATAAGGCCGTTGTTAAAACCCTGCATGATAAAGAGGCCTATCAACGCCCCGCTCAGGGTACCGACCCCGCCGGCCATGGCTACCCCGCCCAGGACCACAGCGGTTACGGCGTCGAATTCCAGTCCTTCGCTGGTCATGGGCTGGCCGCTGCTCATCCGTCCCGCCTGGATGATCCCTCCCAGGGCCGCGAAACCGGAGGTCATCATGTAGATCTTGGTCCGCAGTTTCTGGGCGTTGATCCCCGCAAGCCGGGCGGCGGTGGCGTTGCCCCCCACCATGTACACATTGCGCCCAAAACGGGTACGGTCCAGAATCACCATAAAAACGATGTAGGACACCAGAAAGATGATCACCGGGATGGGTATGCCCAGGAAGCGTCCTGAACCCATTTTGAGAAAAAATTTGTCCGAGACGAATACCGCCTTGCCGCCGCAGATGATAAAGGCCAGTCCCCGGAAGATCGACATCGTCGCCAGGGTGGCGATGAAGGCTTCCAGTTTCAGCCGGTTTACCAGGAGGGAGTTGAGGAAGCCCACGCAGAGACCGAGTAATACCACCATCATTATGGCCGGCGCCAGGGGTATGCCGCTCCGCAGCAGAAGGGAGATGAGCACCCCGGAAAAGGCCGCCACGCTTCCCGGTGAAAGATCCACATGGCCGGTGATAAGGAGGTAACACTCTCCGATAACCACCATTCCTACGATGGCCGACGAGATGAGAATATTGATGATGTTGTTTCTCGATATGTACTTTCCTCCGGTGAGTATTGAAAACACCACAATAACCACCACCAGGGCGGCCATGAGGCCGATCTTTTCCGAAAATAACACCTGCCGTATCAGTGAGTTTCCGCCGCTTTCCCGCTTGTTCATGATCATTTTTCTCCCAACATATCAGCCATGGCGAGGGTCAGCACCTTATGATCCGTTGCCTCTTCCCGCGTTAATTCTCCGGTTATCCGGCCCTGGCACATCACTATGATGCGGTCGCACAGTCCCAGTATCTCCGGCAGTTCCGAAGAAATGAAAACAATGCCGATCCCCTGTTTTGCCAGATCGCAGATTATTTGATAGATCTCGCTCTTCGATCCCACATCAATACCCTTGGTGGGTTCGTCCAGGATAAGGAGTTTGGGGTTCATGGCAAGCCACCGTGCAAAGATGGTCTTCTGCTGATTACCACCGGAGAGTTCCCCCATCTGCTTGTTGATGGAAGGGGTACGGATATTCAGCCGTTCAACTCCCTTCTCCGCCATCCCGATTTCCGGCTTACTGCGGATAAATCCGTATTTTGTCAGGGACCTCAGTACGACCACGCTGATATTGTCTTTGACGGTACGGATTGAAAATATCCCCTGATCCTTCCGGTCCTCCGGGCAGAGGGCGATACCCCGGGCGATGGCGTCTTCGGGAAACTTGATCTCCAGTTTTTTCCCGGAAAGCCAGATCGTACCCTGTTCTTTTTTATCCGCCCCGAAGACGGCCCGCATGGTTTCCGTCCTGCCCGCCCCGACAAGACCCGCGAAACCTACAATCTCGCCGGCGTGGATCTCGAAGCTGACGTGTTTTACATTTTCCGCCAGAAGGTTCTCGGCCCGGAAGATCACCTCCCCGATCTTGGTATTGCGGGAAAGGGAATGGAAAATATCCCCCAGATCCCGTCCCACCATGCTGCGGATGATGTCGTCTTCGGAGGCCTCCGCTGCGGCCACCTGCTTGATAAAACGGCCGTCCTTCATGATAACCACCTGATCGGTGATCCGGAAAATCTCCTTCATCCGGTGGGAAACATAGAGGATTATCATGTCTTCCTTAAGCCGCTTGATAATCGCGAACAGCGATTCTATCTCGGCGTCGGAGAGGCTGGCGGTGGGTTCGTCAAAGGCGATAATCGACGGATGGCGGCGGTAGGCCTTCATGATCTCCACCATCTGCTGAAAGGCCACCGACAGATCCCTGACCCGGACGGCGGCACGGAAGGGCAGGCGGAATTCGTCGATGATCTCCTGGGCCTTGGCGTTCAACTCGTTAAAATTCACCATCCCGAAGCGGTTTACCGGAATATCTTCCATGAAGATATTCTCCGCTACTGTGAGGTAAGGAATCACCTGGCGTTCCTGGTAGATAACGCTTACCCCCGCCTGTATGGCTTCCCGGGGATCCTTAAAGTTTTTCTCTTCGTTGTCCACGAGGTATCCGCCTGAATCGTGCTGGTAATCGCCGTTCAATATTTTTAACAGTGTGCTCTTACCGGCGCCGTTTTCGCCGACCAGGGCGGTAACTTCCCCCCGCCTGGCGGTAAAGCTTACTCTGTCAAGGGCCAGTACCCCGGGGAAGGCCTTGGTTATCTCCCTGAACTCAAGTATATTGCTCACTTTACCCCGCTCCTTTTTAAGGTTCCCTAAAAAAACCGGTCCTGGTTTTGGAAAACCTCCGCCATGGCTAAAATATTTTCCGCCGGAACATCGTAGGGCAGCGCGTGGGTCGGGGCGATGATAAGCCCCCCGTTGGT